>DASTTD010000308.1:0-3047 GCA_035760325.1 Gemmatimonadaceae bacterium | reverse complement strand
GGATGGCCCGGTCGAGGCGTTCGACGAGAGTTATCAGCGCATCAATCGCTGTGTCCGCGAGCTCGCGCGAATCGTATGGAATGTCAGCTGATACGACTCAGCGCCGGCGCGAACGGACCACCACAATCTCACGCAAAGCCGCGCCCAGCAAAAATCCGACGAGCCCGCCACTCCACTCGTTGGCGGGTGTGGCCAGCACGCCCATGCCAAAGGGAATGAACGCAAGCAGCATCACGATAACTGCTCCCGCCACGATTCGTCCACGGCCCCGCGCCCAGAAGCCGATAGGAAAGCACATAGCGAAAAGCCACGCGGCGCTGAGGCTGCGGCCCCAGCGCCGGCCTATCGCGTCCGGATACGCGAGAATCGCCCAGCCCTTCCCGACCGTTGGTCCCATCGTCGTCCGCGCCCCGTCGATGCTGATCTCCCACCGAGCGCGATCCCGCGACATGGACACGACTCCGGAGCGGCCACTCACCGCGCCATCAAAGAAGCCGGATTCCCAGTACTCCGGCTGATCCAGCCCGTATGCGCTTCCAGCAGATGGATACCGAAGCAGCAGATCGTTGCCGGAACGGGCGACGAGAACCGGTTCCTGCGAGGACCGCACATTCAGGGTGAGCAGCGACCGGATGTCCCTCGCGCCATCACTCGGGGATTCCGGCAGCGCCATCTGCCGTGTTGCGCGCGTGGCCGACCCCGAACGCGGAGACAGCAGATATCCCGTTGCAGTCATAATAGCGGCCGCGACGGCGAGACTCGACGCGGTCAGGATGGCCGAGCTCCTCGCATCGGGCGCAGCCCACGTGCGGCGGCGCCTGGCAATGAAAGCCCCCGCGAAGGCGCCAGCGCCGTTCAGCATGATGTCGCTGAGAGCGGGATCCCGGCCGGGAAGCACCGTCTGCGCCAGCTCGATGAGGCTGGCCAGCACGACCCCGCACACGGCGGCGGTGACGGCGCGACGATCTTTCCAGGCGATCGCAAGCCCGAGCGGCACGAAGAGGAAGAAATTGAGTATCGCGTCCCCAATCCCGCGGCGCCCGAGAGCAAACGTCCACGAGAAAGCCGAAGGCCGGCTGCTTTCCGCCGGGAAAAGCGTAGCGAACAGAATGGCGATGACGACGGCGACGATCGCCAGTCCATTGCGCCCGTGCGGGATGCCACGCGCAATTTTCACGATCGGTCCCGCGCGTTACCTTGGCTGCACATATGATGAGAACGTTTAGGTCAGGCCATACCATCTTCCACCATTTCACGGTGGATGTGGAAGAGTACTTTCAGGTTTCCGCGCTGGAACCCTACGCTCCGCGAGAGCGATGGGACCACCTGCCGCGCCGCCTGGAGGTAGGGCTCCGCCTGTTGCTGGATCTGCTGTCAGAGCACGACGCGCGCGCCACGTTTTTCGTATTGGGCTGGATCGCCGAGCGCGCGCCGTCACTCGTCCGCGAGATCGTGGAACGCGGCAACGAGGTCGCATCGCACGGGTCCGACCACCGCCGCGTCACGACGCTGTCACCGGATGAGTTTCGCGAATCCGTTCGCACCTCGAAGCGCGTACTCGAGGATGTGACCGGTAGAGAGGTATTTGGTTATCGGGCTCCGAGCTTCTCCATTGTGCGCGGAGGCGAGTGGGCGCTCGACATCCTCGTGGAGGAAGACTACCGCTACGATTCGAGCCTCTTTCCCGTGCTGCGCAAAGGGTACGGCTTCGTGGGCGGGGGCCGCGATCCATATCAGCTCGAGCTCGCTTCCGGAACTCTCGACGAAATCCCACCCGCGACATTGAATGTCGGCGGCGCTATCCTCCCGGCCGCGGGCGGCGCGTACTTCCGCCATCTCCCGTACGGACTGGTGCGGTCGGCGCTCATTTCCGCGGCAAAGCGTGGCGTGCCAGGTACATTCTATATCCACCCCTGGGAGCTCGACGCCGGCCAACCGAGACTGTCGGTTCCTTTGCTCACTCGCGTCCGCCACTACGGCGGTCTCAGGCGAACAGTTCCGCGGCTGAGACGTTTGTTATCGACATTCCGGTTCCAGCCCATCGCAGCGACGCTTGGGCTGCTCGAGGCATCACCGTCAAACAAGTGACCTGGGGCTCGGTCCGACACTACTTTCAGGCGAGTTTTGAGTCCGACTGGGGACAAGCTTCTGTCTACACCGGTCGGGAACCGAGACGCGTATTCGGTTCGGCCTACGAAGTTTTCCTGATCAAGGCGACGTACTGTTTCGCGCGCTGGTCAGGCCACCCGAGCGGACGTCGCCTCGCGCCAGTCGAGCAACGCCAGCGCTTTGACCACGACGGGGTCGAAATGACTGCCAGCGGCGGAATTGATCGTCGCCAGCGCGTCGTTTAGCGCCCATGCTCCCCGATAGGGTCGGGCGTGAGTCACTGCGTCCAGGAAGTCCGCGACGGCGACGATGCGAGCCTCCAGCGGAATGCTTTCTCCCGCCGTACCGTCGGGATACCCCGACCCGTCCCAGCGCTCGTGGTGACTGCGCGCGATTCTTTGACAAAGTCTGACCAGCTCTGATCCGCCTTTCTCGAGCATCTTGGAGCCGATCGTGGTGTGGGTCTGCATCACGGCACGCTCCTCGGGAGTAAGCGGGCCGGGCTTGAGCAGTATCGCATCTGAAATTCCCACTTTGCCGATGTCGTGGAGGGGAGCTGCGCGTTTGATCAGCTCCACGATGCCCGGAGCCAGGCCGATCGCTTCCGCGAGGCGCGCCGACATCAGTCCGACGCGCTTGGTGTGATCGCCGGTATCGTCGTCCCTGAACTCCACGGCGGCAGCCAGGCGTTCGAGCATTTCCACCTGAGATTCTTCCACCTGTCTGGTACGCGCGGCGACCGTCTGCTCCAGCTCGCTGTTGTGCCGGCGAAGCTTCTGATGAAGGAAGCGGGTCTCGAGCAGATTTTTGATTCTGAGCACCACCTCGGCCGGATCGAACGGCTTGCTGACGAAATCCTTGGCGCCGAGAGACAGGGCTTTCCGCTTCACCTCGGATGAATCGTCCCCGGTGATCATGACGACCGGCAGCCGTTCGAC
>DASTTD010000307.1:0-3326 GCA_035760325.1 Gemmatimonadaceae bacterium | reverse complement strand
GAGTACGGCTGGGACGAGAGATTCGAGGCACTGATCGGAGAGATCGTCGTCAGCTTCATCCGGTCCTTCGACGCCGAGCGTGAGCGTTGCTGGATCGCGGAGCTGGGTGACGAGCGCGTGGGGTCCATCTTTCTGGTGAAGGACACCCCTGAAGTCGCGAAGCTGCGGTTGCTGCTCGTCACTCCGGCCGCTCGAGGCAGGGGAGTTGGAAAGCGTCTCGTCGACGAATGCATCGCCTTCGCCCGGCACGCGCAGTACCGGAAGCTCACTCTGTGGACCCAGAGCGTGCTCGACGCTGCCCGGCACATTTACGAGGCTCGCGGTTTCCGGCTGGTCAGGGAAGAGCAGCACTCAAACTTCGCCGAGCGTCTTACGGGGCAGTACTGGGAGCTCGAGCTCTGATCGCGGCCGGGCTTCGATGAACGGAGTCGTGGCGCCCGTATACCCAGACAGCGGGTCAAGTGACTAAAATTCACCCACCTGACACCAGCACTTAATCCACCACATGGCAACAACGGTTTCGCAAGCCACCCGGAAAACGGCAGCGCCGCTTCCCTACTCCGCTCGGAGCGACTACAAGCCGTCCTACATTCCCGCCAGCATCGCCGGCGGGTTGGTATTTCTGCTCTACCTGATCACGCTCGCTCCATCGGTCGCGATGTGGGATACCGGTGAATACATGGCGGCGGTAAAGGTCCTGGGCCTTCCGCACCCGCCGGGAAATCCGTTCTTCATGCTCCTGGGCAAGGCGTTCGCAACGCTTCCCATTCCCGTTTCATTCGCGGCGCGCATCAACATTCTCGCCGCACTGGCCAGTGCCGCGTCGGCCGGCTTCTGGTTCCTCGTCACCGAGCGCATCGTCTCGCGCTGGTTCGTCGAGCGCTGGCAGCGCCTCACGGTTGCCGGTCTGGCCACACTGATCGGCGCGACTGCTTTCACCGTCTGGAATCAGTCAGTGGTGAACGAGAAGGTGTACACGGTTTCCCTCCTGTTCTTCGCGATCGTATCCTGGCTGATCTTCCTGTGGATGGACGATCCGGATTCGCCGCGGGCCGATCGTCTCCTGATTCTCATCGCGTTCCTCCTCGGGCTCGGCTACTCTAACCACCCCGCCGGCTTTCTTCCTCTTCCCGCCGCGGGTGTCGCGATTCTCGCCGTGCGCTGGCGGACGCTGCTAAGGTGGAAGCTGCTCCTCGCGGGGTTTGGCGCGCTGCTGCTTGGCTTCACGCCGTTCATCTACGAGCCGGTGCGCGCGGCGCACTTCCCCGCGATCAACGAAGGCGCGCCGACCGCGTGCACGACCGAGCTGAACTTCGACTGCACGTTCGACGGCCTCACCTACGACCGGTTGATGGCGAACATCAATCGCGAGCAGTACGGAGAGAAGGTCGAGCGCCACGCGCCGTACATTGGGCAGGTCGGAATGTGGTGGCTGTACTTCAAGTGGCAGTGGATCCGCGACGCGCACGAGGCGGCGCCGGCCGCGCAGTTCATCTTCGCGGTTCTGTTCCTGACGCTTGGACTGCTGGGCGGCTACGTACACTGGACGCGGGACCGACGAACGTTCTGGTATTTCGGCCCTCTCATGTTCACCATGACGCTGGCGCTTATCTACTATCTGAACTTCAAGTATGGGTGGTCGCAGGCGCCGGGTCTCGAGGTTCCGAGGGAAGTTCGCGACCGCGACTACTTCTACATCTGGAGCTTCTCGGCCTGGGGTGTCTGGGCGGCGATCGGGCTCGCCTTCGTGTGGGAGCAGCTCGCGTATATCCTCGGTGGAGAAAAGGAGGAAGTCGTCGAAAAGAGTGTGCCCCGCAAGCCGGCCACTCTTCTCAGCTCGCCTTCGCGGCGCGGGTTCATCCTCGCCGCGCCGACCCTGGCGCTCGCCCTCGTTCCTCTCTTCGCCAACTGGCGGTTCGCTTCACGCGCCGACCATCACTTCACCGGACAGTGGGCGCGCGACTACCTCAACGCGCTCGAGCCGTACGCGATCGTCATAACGAACGGCGACAACGACACCTTCCCGCTCTGGTACGCGCAGGAAGTCGAGGGCGTACGGCGCGATGTCACGGTCGCGGTCAGCACCTACCTCGATACCGACTGGTTCGTTCGCCAGATGATCCGCCGTCCGGTCGAGGAATACGACGCGGCCAGAGGACCGGCACTCTTTCGCGGGAAGGAATGGAAAAAGCCAACCGGCCCGCCCTTCAGGATGACGTTCGCCGAAGCCGATGCCGTTCCCGAGTACATCCAGCTCTCCGAGCCCCAGCTATTCCGTCACGGCAACATCTCGCTGACGATTCCGCCCGGCATTCTGGTGCGCGATCAGCTGCTGCTGCTTCGCCTGATCAAGGACTCGATGCACGAGCGTCCGATCTATCTCTCGACCGGCGGCGGACAGGGCCTGGGGCTCGAGCCGTACCTGCTGTCGCAGGGATTCGTGCAGAAGATCGTCGAGAACCCGATCGTCGAATCGCCGCAGACACCGCGCATCTCCGGTCTCTTCCTCGATGTCGAGCGCACCCGCACGCTCTGGAACGACGTGTACCGCGCTCCCGAGGCGCTGATCAAGGAAGGCGACTGGGTTGATCGTCCGTCGTTCGGGATCGCGTACACCTACGCGTTCACGGGAGCGATCCTGGCGGAAGCCCTGGCGCGTCAGGGGGATGAGAAAGGCGCGACGGCAATTATGGAGCGAGTGAAGAAGATCGTTAAGGCGGCGCGAATCGAGGGGTTTCCGGGAGCCTAGCGAGATCGGGAGATCGATGGCTCTTAACGTTGCTTTTTGAGTTTTGTGTTGGCCGTTATTGTGTTATCCGTTGTTGCGTTCGCGTTGTAACGCAAAAACGGTCAACTCAAAAACGGTCAACTCAAAACTCAAAAAGCGACTGTAAGAGTCAACGAGAGCCTGCCTTCAATCCCACCATCCATGCAGGTACCATGCGTCCTCTCTCGCATCCCTGTACAGCCAGACCATCATTCCGTCGTCGGTAACGCAGCGGAAATACTCCCGCGCGTAAGGCTCGCCCCACCTCCCTCCTGACACACGGTCCGGGCCGGCGGCCGAGATGATCTCCATCCATTCACGGTCGCGATACTGAACTGGAAGCTCGTGGTCGCGGCGGCGCCTTGTCTTCACCGCCACGCGCCTCGGCTCGGGAAGCAGCTGCAGCGTCAGACGCGGAGCGGCCGTTGCTTTTACCGCGCGCTCGCGCAGCTGGATTCGCGCTGAGGCCTGCGCCGGCTCCTGACTGATCCATTCGGTGCGCCGGTCTATCAGCGGATGCTGGCTGTTCTTCGGAGTCACGACCACCGCGCCCTGATCG
>DASTTD010000306.1:0-2009 GCA_035760325.1 Gemmatimonadaceae bacterium | reverse complement strand
ATTCGATAACAGAGTCAATGAGAATACTCGCTCCTCTGTTTCTGCTCGCGACCGCGACGGTCGCAGGTGCTCAGGCTGTCGCATCACCGGAAGCACGGCTGAGAGAAGCAGGCATCGAGCTCCCGCCGACACCGCGGGCGGTGGCCAACTACGTAGGCGCGGTACGGTCGGGCAACCTCGTCTTCCTCGCCGGACAGGGTCCGATCGCTCAAGGGAAGCCGCTGATAACGGGAAAGGTCGGTGCGGAGATTTCAGAGCAGGAAGGATATAGAGCGGCGCGACTCTCAACGCTCAATCTGCTCAGCGCACTCCGCGCCGAAGTCGGGTCGCTCGATCGCGTGCGCCGCATCGTCAAGGTGACGGCCTGGGTGAACAGCGCGCCTGGCTTCACTCGACAGTCTTTCGTCGTCAACGGCGCGTCGGATCTTCTCGTTCAGATATTCGGCGAGGCCGGAAGGCATGCCAGGACTTCGGTATCGGCAAATGAGCTGCCGCTGAACATCCCGGTCGAGATAGAGATGGTGGTCGAAGTCTGGTCGGACACCTAAGCGGCAATACGTCGACATGATCTTCGACGCCGAGGGCTACCTTGCCAGCGCGCAATGAATCCAGATCATGCCAGGAAAGAGGCACTGCCAGCAGTCTGGTTTAACGGCTGAGCTCTTCCCGACCTTAGGCATTCTCATTGCAGTGCGCGCCATAACGCGGAACTCGACCGCGCGCAAACTCTTGATAGGCGCTCGAGGTCAGGGCTGAAGTTCCGGCCATTCGTTTCTACACACAGGAGGGCGTCGTGCGTTCGATCTTCGGATTCTCAACCCTGAGCGTCTCACTTGCGGTGCTGGTCGCCTGTACGGACGCTCCCTCCGCGCCATCGGGCGCGATCGCTCCCCCTACGACGTCGAGTTGGACTCTCACTGACGCGGTCACCGGCGCCGAGATCGAGCTGGCGCGTCCGAAGATCGATGTGACCGGCTGGACGGACGAGACTACAACCGAGCCGCCCAATGTTTTCACTCCGGAGTCGGCGCGAAATATCGGCCCGGGTTCGGCAATCATCATCACCATTCCCGGGGAAGGTCGGTTCGGATGCACGGCCAACTTCGTCTGGCAGCAGGGCGCGGCGCTGTATCTCGGGGCCGCGGGCCACTGCTTCTTGCCGGCAGACAGGAAGGCGACGCACGGCGTCGGCGCCGATTACGATGCTTCGGGCGTGACGGTGCAGGTCTGCGTCGAGAACTGCGAGGGCAACTTCCGAACGGCGCTGTTGGTCGGGAAGCTGGTGACGCTCGGAAAGGTTGCCTACGCGCGTCAGACGGACCCGACCGGCGAGGAGGATGTTGGCAATGACTTCGGCGTCGTCGAGATTCCCGCGGAAGCGGCTCACCTCGTGCGGCCGGCGATGCCCGTGTGGGGCGGCCCCAGGGGAGTCACAAACCTGGAGACGGGAGACTTCGGCTGTCACTACGGGAATGGCCTGCTTGTAGGCGAGACATTCCTGACCAAAGCGCGAGTCGGCATAGGTGGTGGATCCGACAGTGATTTCTGGATGGGCGACTTCGCGGGCACATTCGGTGACTCTGGCTCAGGTCTCGTCGGATGTGAGAGCGCTGAACTGAGCTTCAAGGGCACCGGTGCGGTCGGCGTACTCACCCACCTCGGCTTGTCGGTCTGCCCCTGCGATGTGAAGTACAAGCATCTGAAGCTGAAGGCGGAGCATGGCGTCGTCTTCGGCACGACCGTGCGGCGTGCGATCGAGATGGCCGAAGAGGCCGGTCTGACGCTCAGCATCGTCGAGGCCTAGCTGCCGGGCAGGCCTTCACAGAGACGGAATCCCGAAGTATCGGGTCACTGGCGTAGGCGCGTCTTGGCGTAGCCCGTGAAGAGGTGCATCGAGCTTCGGGTGCTCTCGCGTGAGGCAGCCGAGCGGTACGAGCCACGCGGCGTGGAGGTCTGCATTTCGATCGGTGATCCCAGCGCGAGGCCGGCAAAGCTCTCGGGCAGTTTCG
>DASTTD010000305.1:0-2520 GCA_035760325.1 Gemmatimonadaceae bacterium | reverse complement strand
AGGCCAGCGCCAGTTTTTGCTGAACACGCCACTATTGCCGCTCCGGGCCAGCGCGTCTCACCGAGCAGCGCCACCACGTCGGACCGAACGAGGTCGAGCCAGTCGTCATCGACCATATCGGTCTTCGTCAACGCCACGATCAACTGAGGAATTTCGAGCAGCGACAGAATCAGCAGGTGCTCGCGTGTCTGAGGCATCACGCCCTCGTCCGCGGCGATTACGAGCAGGCCGACGTCTATTCCGCTCGCCCCCACCAGCATGCTGCGCACGAAATCCTCGTGACCGGGTACGTCCACGATACCCACCGTTCCGATCGCGTCGAGCGAAAGCGGAGCAAACCCCAGATCGATCGTAATTCCGCGGCGTTTCTCCTCGGGGAGTCGATCGGTATCGACCCCCGTGAGCGCTTTTACCAAAGCGGTCTTGCCGTGATCGATATGCCCAGCCGTTCCGACGATCACGCGGCGCTCCAGCGCTCGTGCTCCCACACCGCGAATGCGCGAAGGGGCCTGTCGTCGGTGAGGTGGTGACCGAGGAACTCGCGGAGGAGACGCTGGTGCGACCGCCCTTCGGCCTCGGTGACACCCGGCGAATCCTCTCCTTCGAGCCAGCGGACGACCGTTGCGCGCGCCGCTGCGGGAATCTTCCGGCCTCCGGGGACAAGCCGGTTGCAGGTGGTGCAGATCACACCACCCGAAGCGTGAGAGAACGTGGCGTCGTCACTGTCACGCATGGGCGCATGGCAGATCGCACAGCTCGAGAGCTCCGGAGTGAAGCCGAGAACGGACACGATTCGCCACGCTCCCGCCAGTCCCGCTTCGATTGTATGCTCGGGAGGCGCGAGTGCGATGCGATCGAGGACGACCGTTACCGTATCGAACAGTCCGGCGCTTGCTTCCTCTCCGGCAAACCGCAGCCCCAGCTCCGCAATTGCCGACGCCGCCGTAAAGCGGCCGATGTCCTCGGCCAGCTCACCCCGTGTGCGTGAGATCTCGAAACCCCCGAGATTATTGAGCTCACGGTTCGGCTTCACGTAAAGCTGTGCCGATCCCTCGGCGAACAGATCGAGCGCCGATCCGTACCGGCCGCGCGACTTCCTGGCCCCGCGCGCCAGGCACGATTGCACTCCTGCTTCTCTCGTGAGCAGGCGAATGATGCGGGAGCTCTCGAGGTAGTCGAACGCGTGGAGGACGATCGCTTCGGTGACCAGCAGCGTCATTCGGCTGAATCTAATCGTCCGCCGGGCGGGCTCCTGAACCGCATTCCTAGAACACCGCGACGGCCCTCGCCCCGACGAGCACGACCCTTCCGGGCGCGGCGAAGTTGAGCACATCCTCGTAACGCTCGCCGAACAGGTTCTCGATGCGAGCGTTCAGCGTGAGCCCGCCGCGCCCGGCTCTCATGAGCGGAAGCTCGGCAGACAAATCCGCCTTGACGTACGAGGGAAGCGTCACCCGGGGCGAAGGGAACTGACTGAAATCCGTGTCCGGCCGCTTTCCGACGTAGCTCAGCGCCCCGCTCAGGCTCAGTCCCCGCAGTGTGGTGAACGCCGCGACGACGTTGCCTGAGTGACTCGGCCGCCGGATCAGGGCGTCGCCGGGCCGTTCGCCGCCCGAATAGTCAGGCGCCACCTCGACGACGCGCGGATTGACCACAGTGTAGCTCGCGCTGGCTCGCCACCCGGTCGCGGGAGTGATGTGAAGCTCGGCCTCATATCCGTTGGCGGTGGCGCCCGTCAGGTTCGCGTAGCTGCCTTTATATGTCGGCGCCACGCCGCTCACATACTGAATCATGTCGGCGAAGCGCTGGTTGAAGTACCCCCCGCTCAGCTCCACGACATCGTTGAACCGCGAGACTATCCCGATCTCCGCCGAGTGGATGCGTTCCGGGCGCAGTGAGGGACTACCGAGTGTGTACAGCGTCGGCCGCAGCTGATTGAACGCCGGCGCGTTGAAAGCCGTGCTGACGGAACCCCGCAATCGCAGTCCGCCGGTCACTGCCACGTTGGCGCCGAGCCGGTATGTGCTGAACCGGTCGTAGTCCGAATTGTCGTCCACTCGTCCCGCGACGGTATACGACACCGTCCGCCACAGCGTCCCTAACAGCTCCGAGTAGTACGCGGCATTTCGTCGGAACGCGTTGAAGGCATCGGTCTGAACTGATGGTCCGCCAACGGGTCCGGAGCTGTTCGTGCTGCTCTCGTGCTCCCGCTCGTATGCGATCCCCATGGTGAACGTCGCACGTGCCGGTACGAAGAACGTCACTCTGGCTTCCGCATTCCGCCGGTACGCGCGGGACCTGAATGCCGAATGCTCGGGGTCGGTCGCGCCGAAGGGCACGCCGATATCTTCGGTCAGGTCGGCAACATCGTTGCTGCCGGCGAGAAAACGTCCCTGAACGGCGGCGCTCAGGTTCCGCGTCGCGTCGAAGCCGACGGTGAGCCTGTGCTGAACGCGGTAGGAATTACTGTCCACCGGCTGACCGAGAAAGTCCGTCGGATAATGAAATTCGGCGGTTGTG
>DASTTD010000304.1:0-4912 GCA_035760325.1 Gemmatimonadaceae bacterium | reverse complement strand
CCCGCGAGCAAGCCGGCCAGCGCCCCCGCCCGGAAGTACGTCAAGCCGAGCGATGCGGAGCTGAAGAAAAAGCTCACTCGCATTCAGTACGCGGTGACTCAGAACGACGCGACCGAAAGGCCGTTCAATAACGCCTACTGGGAGAACCACGAGCCCGGGATTTACGTCGACGTGGTCTCAGGCGAGCCCCTTTTCAGCTCCCTGGACAAGTACGATTCGGGGACGGGCTGGCCCAGCTTTACCCGCCCGCTGGAGCCCTCGAACATCGTCAGGAAAACGGACCGCCTGTTCGGAATGGTCCGGATCGAAGTCCGGTCAAAGCACGCTGACTCACACCTGGGCCACGTCTTCGACGATGGCCCCAAGCCCACCGGCCTGCGCTACTGCATGAACTCGGCGGCGTTACGCTTCATCCCGGCAGACCGTCTCGTAGTGGAAGGGTACTCCCAATATCTGCCGCTTTTCGCGCCCCGGAGGCGGTAGCCGGGACGACTTTAACCGACCACCATGCGAGCTTTCAGGAAAGGCTTCACCCTCATCGAGATCCTGGTAGTAATGGTCGTCCTGGCGATCCTCGCGACCATAGCGATCGCCAGATTCTCGAACATGAAAGAGGAATCTTTCGTCGCCTCGATGAAGGCTGATCTTCGCAATCTGGCGATCTACCAGATGAACTACTACATCGACAGCAAGGGGTTTTACTTCTCGGGAGACGGCGTCGCGCAGGGCTTCGTGGCGACCCCTGGAGTCACCGTTGCCTCGACCGCCGAACCGGGACCGCCCGCGAGCTGGTCGGCGACGGCCACTCACTCCAAAACGTCCCGTGCCTGCACGATGACCACCACCGGCGCGAACTGGGATATCGCCTGTCCCTGAGGCCGGTTATTTTTTTCTGAGCTTGTCCACGGCGTTGTCGAGGAGCGCCTGAAGCCGTTCATACTCTTCGTTGATCCGCTTGGCGGCGTTCGGCAGCTCCTTCTGACCCTTCTCAGCCAGCTCGGCGAGCCGCTTGCCCGCGTTCGCCAGCTCCTCACGAAGCTTCTCGAGGGTGTGCTTGATGTTTTCGTCCATTGGTGCTCCAGGTTGAATGAGGCGTTGGCTACTTCTTCTCGGGCTTCACCAGCAGGCGCTGGCCAATTTTGATTCTGTCGCCCTCGAGCTGATTCCATTGCTGGATCTGCTCGGGAGTCGCGTCGAACTTTTTCGCGACTAGCGAAAGAGCGTCGCCGCGCTTCACGGTATAGTACAGCGGCTGCCGGATCATCGCCGCGACCGCTTCCCGCAAACGTCTCTCATCAGCCGCCGCCCGGCGCTGCGCGTTGTGAATGGCGTTGACGTGCTCCACGAGCGAGTCGAGCGCCGGCCCCTGCCCACGAATCGTCGCCAGCTCGATAGGCGCGGGGACCTGGGGATGCCTGACCCGGACTCCGCGGGCGGTCAGGAAAAAGAGACGGCCAGGATCGAGGACGAGCGAAGTGTCGTTCGGGAACTCCCTTGAAATGACGACGGGAGGGGAGTCATCATCCTCGAACTTGTCTCCCGGCGCGATGCCGATGAAGATCAGCCGCTCGTTCGTCGCGTACAGCATTCCGTTCGCTCCGCGGTAGTAATCGCTCGGCCGCCGCATGAACACCCGGGCCTTCCGGTCGATCTTCTCACCGAAGCGCAGAAACCCTCCCTGAAGCTCCCGCTCAGCCGCAGCCCATGCCTTGGGAGCGTCCACATGCCGCATGAAGAACAGGTATCCGAAGACGCCGAGACCGATGATCACCAGAGTGACGCCGATGAGCGCTTTCTTCAGGAAGCGAAAAGATCGGTAAAGTCCTTCTGACTCTCTCATTTACGTGGAGTGTAGTGTGAGCCGCACGGCCGCGGGAGGGCAAGCTCCATACCGGGGATGGCATGTGAGGTGCACTCAATTCCAGTATGGCCGACCTCGATAACGAAATGCGGCAGTCAGGGGCCGGAAATGTTTTTACCAACGTCCCGGTGCGCCGCCCGCGCCCCAGCTTCAGAGAGCCGCGCTGGAAGCGGATCCTCCGGAACGTGGCGCATGCGACAGGCGCGGCGATACTCCTCGCCGCCGGCACCATCTGGACTCTTCGCCAGACCAACCCGAAGTTCGCCAGGCCCGGTGAGCTCCTCCGCCTGCCACCGGCCCTGATCACCGCCCAGAAGCCGGGCACCGAGCGTTACGTGATAAGCGACGAAAAGACGCTCGAGGAGGTCGCCCGGGTAAAGACGGTGCTGCTCAGGCACACCAAGGATACGGCGCGTGCGCAGCAGATCGCCGTCGCGATGGTCCAGGAGGGGAAGAGGAAGAACATCAGCCCCAGCCTTCTCATCGGAGTGCTCCTCACGGAAGCGGCCGACCTGAATCCAAGATCGAGGAGCTTCGTGGGCGCCCGCGGCCTGATGCAGATCATGCCCTTCCACGCTGGCGAGTGGAAAAAGGAGTGCGGGGACGGGACCGACCTGTACGATATCGGCACCAACATCTGCCACGGGGTGGCGATCCTGGCTTCCTACATGAAGAAGTCGCCGAACATCGAGAGAGCGCTTCTTCGTTATAACGGCTGCGTCCGCGGCACCAACACCCCGCACTGCCATACCTACTCAGGCAAGGTACTGCGCTACGCGGAGAGAGCGGCCGCGCAAATGCTCAACCCGTCCATCAGCGGTTCGAAGTAGGCCGCGCGGGTTCGATGTAAACATCTGACCACTCAGTTTCCGCCGCGTGATCATCCCGCAACTGCTTAGCGGGCAAGATCTTTCCGCAATTCGGGTCACATAAATGATATCCGTCGCTCAGACCCTTCCTGACGGATCCATAACTCTTTATTGACCGAACTCGTCAATAGAGGTACCGTAATACGTATCTCAGAAACTGCATTACCACAATAGATAGACTTAATGGCTGAATGGATTGGGCGGGAGCTCGAGCGGATCAGAAAGCTCAGAGGCCTCCGTCGTGAAGACGTTGCGGCACGGCTGTCCAGACCGGTGTCACCGTCGACGATACGCAATATCGAGCATGACGAGGAGTACAATGTCTCGCTCGACCTTTTGCGACAGATCGCGTCGGTCCTGGGTGCCTCGATCCGCGTTTCGCTGGAAGCCGAGGATCTGAGGCGCTGGCAGACCCCACCGGGTCAGCGGCCGGCGGTCGATCTGACTAGTATGGAAGGCGAAGGCCAGGAAAGGCTGATCGACAACGAGTACTTCATCAGGTATATCCGGGCCCGTTATCCGGAATGCCCGCTGACGAACTCGCAGATTGGCCGGAGAATGTGGGACTTCGCGAAGCCCCGTGGGGCTGAGCTCGTGAAGGGAAGAATGCAGGTGAAGAAGCTGCCGGCGACGGAGAGCGCGGTTACATACAGGCTCCCCACCACGGCGGCGCAGTACCGTGTTCGTGAAAGAGATGTCGACGTGTTGCATGGTTTCGCGGATCGGTTGGGCCGGGCGTACCGCGATGAGAAGGGGAGGGTGCTTGTCCCGCTCATCTAGGCACTTCCGGACTGTACTAATTCCAGGAGAACCAGTGAAGAAGTCACTCAAGCCGTTGAACTCACCGCCGCCGAAGCTGTCTTCGCCGTTCAAGACGGCGCTGCGCACGGCTGCCCACGGGGTTGCACTCGCGGGACTGCTGGTCGGTGGAGCGGTGTGGACGATCTCACAGCAGCAACCCGTCTACGCGAACCCGGGCAAGCTCCTGAGACTGCCGGCTACCGTAGTGGACGCTTCGGACAATACCGCGCAAGCGCTGCAGATCGGTGAGTTCCTGAACCGGTACACGAAGGATCGTGGCCTCGCGTTCAGAATCGCCGATGCGCTGGTCAGCCAGGCCGACAAGGAGAACATCGACCCCGTTCTCCTCGTGGGCGTTCTCCTTACCGAGGACATCACGCTGAATCCCCAGGCCCGCAGCTCCGTCGGTGCGCGCGGCCTCATGCAGGTGATGCCGTTTCACGCCGGCAGCTGGGGCTGTGGCTCGTCCGACCTGCTCGACGTCGAGACCAACATCTGTCACGGCGTGAAGGTCCTGAAGCAGGCGATCAAGGACGCGCCGAACATGCGGAAAGCTCTCCTGCGCTACAACGGCTGCGTCAGGGGCCGCAACACGCCGAACTGCCACACCTACGACGACAAGGTGCTGAGACACGCGAGCCGCGCGGCGGCCGAGATGCGTCTCGCCAGGACCCAGAAAGCCGAGTAGGGGATTCGAGCTGGGAAAAAGAGCCGGTGCTGATCGCACCGGCTCTTTTTTTTGGATTATTCTTCCCCCTACCGTGGCCGCCCCCACCCCCACCCCCACCCCCACCCGTAATCAGATCTCGCCGTATTGGGTGCTGGGGATCGCTCTCCTCGGTATTTCCTTCGCGGGGCCGCTGGTCAGGCTTTCCCGCGCCCACCCGATCGCGATTGCGGTCTGGCGTCTCGGATTCGCCCTCGCCGTCGTCGGAGCGCTTCTCGCGGCAACCGGACAGTGGAAGGAATTTCGCCGCATCACGACGCGGGAGCTCACTCTGGCGTCGCTTGGGGGTGTCTCGCTCGCGCTCCACTTCTGGGCGTGGAATGCTTCCGTCCACCTCACTACGATCGCTGCCTCCGTTACCCTCGTCAGCCTCCAACCCGCGGTGGTGGCGGGCATCTCCGCGCTTCTCATTCGTGAAGCTCCATCCGCGCGCCAGAGCCTTGGGATCGGAGTCGCGATCGTCGGCGCCCTTTTCATCGCTGCGCCCGACCTTGGCAGCGGATTCGGTACCGGGGGGAACCGGCCCCTGCTGGGCAACCTGCTGGCGGTCTCCGCGGCTGTGACCGCCGGGATCTATTACACGATCGGCCGTAGACTGCGAATGAGCCTGGGCGTATGGACCTACGTCGCTGTCGTTTACGGCGCCGCCTTCCT
>DASTTD010000303.1:0-3922 GCA_035760325.1 Gemmatimonadaceae bacterium | reverse complement strand
ACGAGGTGCTGTGGCCGCTGCTGGTGGTGCGGGAGCAGCAGCTCATGACCCTGCCGCAGCTTTTGACCGTCTTTGCGCTCGGCGGCGGCGCGGGATCGGTTGGAGTTTCGTTGGCGGCGGCGATGGTTCTGGTGGTGCCGGTCGTGATCGCATACATGTTCCTGCAGCGGAATTTCATCGAAAGCATGGCTGGCGCAGGCATCAAGGGATAGCTGAGTACCAGCACGATTAGGGGGGATCCAAGTTTTGAGTGCACAGTCTTGAGTTGTAGTTGGTCAGTTCAGTTCTCACCAGGGCGGGGCCTGGGACGGGTCTCGAGTACTCTGCGGCGCAGCCCGCAAAGCATCCGGCGGATTTCTACCGTCTCCGCCGCAAGCGGCCGACTAGCGCTGGGTGACAGGAGTTCGGCGTCGGCTGCCAGTTGCAGTTGGTACTCCAGTTCGCACGTGGACTTGATTCCGATGTCCAAAAAACGCGCGAATTCTTTGGCACCGGACGCTCCGCACCCTTCAACAATGTTGAATGCGATCGATTCGGCGGAGGATACCATCTGGGTCTTGAGGGATCCCCGTTCGCCCCGGGGGAAAGACCGGGCGGCGCGCCTAACACCGAGCACCAGTTCATGCGCTCTGCTCCACACGGTTAACCGCCGAAAGTCCTGCACGAACACACGTTCGAACTTGCTCGGCTCCCCACAACCTCAATCGAACGCCGCGGTAAGCAGATCCTTCCCGTACCCCAGGCCAACCACACGAGCGTTGGCACTGTCTACTACAACTGATGCACTGAAAACTCACTACTTGGATCCCCTCAGCCTTACCCCGAACGCTGCGCAGCCCGCCTCGGCTGGGATATTGTAAATGCCCTCCGTTACTTTCGATCACGTCCGCAAAGCCTTCCACGATGCCACTGTAGTCGAGGACTTCAACCTTACCGTGGAAGATGGGGAGCTACTGGTACTGGTCGGCGGCTCAGGCTCCGGCAAGTCGACGATCCTCCGCATGGTCGCCGGTCTCGAGGATGTAACTTCAGGAACCATTCGCATCGACGAGCGCGATGTCACCCCGTTGGCTCCCCGCGAGCGCGATGTCGCGATGGTGTTCCAGGATTACGGGCTCTATCCGCACATGACGGTGCGCGAGAATCTGTCGCTCGGTCTGAGGCTCAGGAAAATCGCGCGCGCCGAGATCGACCGCCGCGTTACCTGGGCCGCCGGAATGCTTGGCCTGGCCCCTCTGCTGGATCGCAAGCCTAAACAGCTCTCTGGCGGCCAGAGACAGCGGGTGGCAATGGGCCGAGCGATGGTGCGTGAGCCCAAGGTGTTCCTCTTCGATGAGCCCTTGTCCAATCTGGATGCCGGCCTTCGCGCTCAGATGCGCATCGAGATCGGCGGGCTACAGCGCCGGCTGAAAACCACGACCATCTACGTTACTCACGACCAGGTGGAGGCGATGACGCTCGGCGATCGTATCGTCGTGCTGGCGGACGGACGAATTCAGCAGGTTGGCCGCCCCATCGAGCTTTATCGCGCGCCGGTAAATCGCTTCGTCGCCGGATTCATAGGCACGCCGCCGATGAACTTCGTGCAAGGACACATCTCTTCCGGGAATGGTACGGCCGTCTTCGTCGCCGAAGGCATACGTGTAACGTTGCTTCCTGATCGGACCGTGCCAGCGGGGGAAGCCGTACTGGGCATCCGACCTGAGGACCTCGACATTGCGCCTGCCGACGATCGATCCGCTGGACGGCCGGAGGATCGTCTGCCAGGCCGTGTCGTGCTGGTCGAACGCCTCGGAGGGAGCAGTCATATTCACTTCGATGCTGGTCCCCACCGCCTGATGGCAGCGGTCTCGAACGACCGCCTCCCGGAAGTCGGCGACACCATCACCGTTAGCGTACGCGCCGAGCGGGCGCATCTGTTCGGCGGGGACGGCAGAGCGCTTCAGCCAAAGGTCGCATTGCAAGATACCCGCTGACCACTTGGAGCGGTCAGCGGGTATCCCGTTCAGCTGCCTTTCGTATCCAACACGGAAAAAGGCGTGCGTGGTGTTAACGAATAGGCACCGAGATCGTGAGCTTGTGGATCTTCAGCGCGCCACTCTGCATGAAAAGATCCCCGCTTGGCGCGGCGATGATTCCGCCCGCGGTGATCGCGACCGCGTCGGGCGTCGCGAAAAAGACCTGACCAGCGTCCTGTCCGCAGGAGCCAGGCCCACAGGTGACGGAGAAGTTATACATCACGTCGAGATCTTTGGAGCGCAGACGCAGGCCAAGCGTCGGTGTCCACTCGATCCAGTCTTCGCGCTGCGTCCGGAACGTGCGCTGGACATGATTGGCCTGTTGAAGCCGGTACTTGATGGAGTGCAGGCCCAGACCGAACTGGTATCCGAAAACCGTGGCGCTGTCCTGGCGGATCGCGAAGTCGCGTCCGGCGCCGAAACGAAGCTTGACGTTGTTGAAGCGAAACGTGTTTTCGACCGTCTTCCCACCCGCTGGTATTGTTCCCCCATCTACAACCGCCGTGTCGTTGGCCGCGTCTGCCCAGGTGTCCGCAAACATCGGCTCATAAATCAGGTCCGCGGCGAATAACGTTCCAGCCGCCTCGCGGCTTATTCCCATCCCGGCGTTGAAGCTGTACGTGGTCCCCGGGTCCCGAGGGATGTTCTGGATGACGTAGTTCGGGATCTTCGGGTGCGAGAGCCGATTGACGGTTCCCAGCCAGCCGATTTTCCATCCCTCCGATCCTACCGGACGTGAGTATTCGCTGTGCAGACCCCAGATGTGGGTTCGATCCTGATTCAGGTCGGTACGCTGTTCGGTAATGGTTCGCTGGGTAACCGGATCCCAGCGCCAGGTGGTGAACCGGACGTCGTGGCGCATGTCCGTGCGTGCGTGCACCAGCATGACCTCGAGATTCTGGTCCCTGCCTGTTTCCTTCGTCAGCCCAAGGCGGAAATCCGACAGGCTCCCTGACTGCTCGATACGATCGCTGCCTCCGTAAAGCAGGTCGACGCCGTCGATTGCATCGAGGCTCGCCAGCTGTAAGCTGAGACCCAGGCTCGTCGATTGCGTAAGGCGCCGAGCGAGGGAGCCGGCGATGTACTGATTGGACGCGGACCGGTTGCTGGTAGACAGGTTCCAGATCGGGCCGGCACGATCGAGCTGCTGAAACGCGAATAGCCCCGTCGCTGACCACCTTCCCCACGATGCCCCGCCGCCCACGGGCAGACTCCGGCCGCCTCCCCGCGCGCCCGATATGCTATGGAAGAAAGGCGCGCTGTAGATGTGACCCACGCCGATACGCGTCGCTTTCGCCGGATTGACGAACGGATCGAGCAGGGTGTCGTCGACCGCAATGACGGCCCCGCCCATCCCGGCCCGGGCCGATGGAAAAATCTCGAACTGACCGCTCTGGAGCACCGGCACCGTTTTGGGTGTCACTACCTGGGCGGAGCTTTCGATCGTGACGGCGAGCATGCAACACGCGCTCGCGACCCGAAAAAAGTTCGACACCGCCGGGAACACACGTCCTGCACCAACAAAACAGGGGTTCATGCGCCACCTCGTGGCTAGGGTTATCTGGTATATGGTGGTGGGTCCACGGGGGCACAAGTGGGCAGCCTCGGTCACGAGGGCAGGTACAGGGGATGCAAGTCATGAGTAAGCAGTGAGGAGTTCGCAGTAGTGAGTGGTTATCAGTGCAGGCTCGACTGAAAACCACTGACGACTACGAACTCAGGACTGCCCACTCGTTACTTGCATCCACTCAGTTCGGACCCGGTACCCTGCCGCCTCCAGTTTGATACCGGACGGTGAATCAATAGCCGGGATTTTGCGTGATGCTTCCGCCAATGACACAATTGAGCGGCGAAGCTAACTCGCTCGTAGGTATGCGCTTGTGACACGACCGTGACCCGCCGAA
>DASTTD010000302.1:0-2117 GCA_035760325.1 Gemmatimonadaceae bacterium | reverse complement strand
TGACGCGCTCGGTGTCGCCCGTCCCTTTTCCCTTTACAAGAGCCTGGGCCGCCGCGAGCTTGCGCTCGAGCTCCTCCACCGTCCGTGCGTGCTCTTCATGTAGGCGTTTAGTCAGCTCCTCGAGCTGCCTTACCGCATCCTCCCGCGCCCGGCGCTCGGCAAGCCGCGCGAACGCGAGCGCGAACAGGTCGGCGGCCGGGGAGAGCTTGTCGGAGAGTCTCTGACCAAAACGGGTCTTGGACTCGGAGAGCGCCAACACGGCGGAGACCTCCCCGTCCACGAGCAAGCCCCGCAACAGCAGCACGCCCGCCTCGGGGGACGCGCCTACTCCGAGAAGCTTTTGGTAGTCTCCTGATTCACCCGCCATGTCAGCGAACTGCCGTCCGGCGGCAATCGTGCGCCGCGCCGCCGTCGGAAGGTGGTCGATGGCGATCTCGAGAGGTATCGACTTGCCTCCGTCGAGCGCGGGCACGATCCGCTCGCAAAAGACCTCGCGCCGGGCATCGTAGATGAAGAGCACGATGCTCGCGTTGCGGTCGTGCTCGGACACATCGTGCGCCAGCGCGCGCAGAGCATCGGAGACATTTGCGGCTGCCGCCAATATCGTTGAAAGCCCACCCAGAGTCCTTGGCGCCATTGTTTAATCGAAGGGAAGCAGGTCCGCGCGCGGGGATGTTCCACATTGCGGGCCGTGACGCGTAAAGTCAATCATCTTCAATGAGTTACGTTCCTTGACAGCGAGTCATGGAGGGGTAATTTCACGCGATGGTGTCGCGTTCCGTGCAGATGGTGTTGCACTACGATGGCGCGCGCTTCTCCGGCTGGCAGCGGCAGCCGAACGAAAGGACCGTCCAGGGAGTGCTCGAGGCAGCGGTCGCGAAGCTCTGTGGAACATCTCTCGCTGTGATCGGAGCGGGCCGAACCGACGCCGGAGTTCACGCGCGCGGCCAGTCTGCAGCCGTTCGCGTGCCCGGGAAATGGCCCGCTGATGCGCTCCGCCGATCGATGAATGCCATTCTTCCGGATGATGTATGGATTGCCGCCGCTTTCGAAATGAGTGAGGAGTTTCACCCCCGGTACAGCGCGATCTCCCGCAGCTACAGCTACTTCGTAGGCACGGACGACCTTGCAGCTTCGCCGTTTCGCCGCACGCACGAGCTCGTGTGGAAGGGACGCACGGACACCGGCCTGATGTCAGCGGCGGCGGCGGCGATCCGCGGAGACCATTCCTTTCGCGCGTTCGCGGTAAAGGGGACGGCGCCGGAGAGCGACGACCACCGCTGCACAGTTTCGGGGGCCGAATGGACCGAGCGCGAGGGAGGCTTGCGCTTCGACATTACGGCGAACCGCTTTCTTCATCACATGGTGCGCTTTCTGGTGGGAACCATGCTCGAGGTTGGAGGGGGCAAGCGTGATCCCGCGGACGTCCCCACCCTCCTCGCCGAAAGTGACAACAGCAGGGCTTCACCCCCTGCCCCGCCCCACGCTCTCTTTCTCGAGAACGTGGAGTATCCGCGACACCTTTATCTGGAAACCGAATGAATATTTATCTGGAGAGCGTCAGTGTCGATGAGATCCGGAACGCGGCCGCGGCCGGCCTCGCCGACGGCGTGGCGTTCTCGCACGTCGCGTTCAGCGCGAACACTCCCGATGCGGATACCACGGAGCGCCTCGAGGAGATCTCTCGCGAATTCGCTTTTCCAATCTGCGTGCCGGTGGGCGCCGTCACCTCCGGCGATATTTACTCCGAGGCGCGTGAGCTCGGGAAGGTTTCCGACCACATCGTCGTGCAGATACCCCTCGTTGAGGATTCTCTGATCCCGATTGCGAGGCTGAGCGCCGAGGGCGTCGTCATCTGCGCGACTTTCGTGTTCAGCGCGGCGCAGGCGCTGATCGCTGCCAAGGCGGGCGCTTCCATCGTCCAGGTGACGTTGAAGGAGCTCGAGACGTTCGGACAGTCGGGCGCGCAGACCCTCGGCGAAATCAAGAACGTTCTCGAGGCCGGGGGTGAGGAGTGCGATGTAATGGCGGCCTCGCCCCTGACCGCGACGCAGTTTTCCGACTGCGTGACTGCGGGCGCCGACATTGTGTGCGTTACGCCTGACACGCTCCGCAAT
>DASTTD010000301.1:0-4656 GCA_035760325.1 Gemmatimonadaceae bacterium | reverse complement strand
AGTCGCACATTTAGCTGGACGGCGAGCTGGGGCGGCAGGACTCGGACCTGCAACTTCCGGATTAACAGTCCGGCGGCCTGCGAATTGACCTACACCCCAAGTTGGGGTCGGTGGACGAAACAATTTAGCTGACGCAACTATTTCGTGACGGGTTTCATCCCCGCGATAGTCCTCGATCCGCAGTTGGTCCGCAGTCAGCAGTTAGTCAGCAGTCCGGAATGGTAGTTAGTCCCCAGCCCGCAGCCCAAAAAAGTCAGCGTCGGCGGCGTTACGATACCAACCCTGTGTATGTCAAAGAAGGTAAGCCCTTTCGTCAGGAAAGGACTGATCCCCTGCCAGCA
Organism: Gemmatimonadaceae bacterium; assembly: GCA_035760325.1. Classification (GTDB taxonomy): domain Bacteria; phylum Gemmatimonadota; class Gemmatimonadetes; order Gemmatimonadales; family Gemmatimonadaceae; genus UBA4720. The sequence continues at coordinate 4,315 of DASTTD010000301.1, read as the reverse complement.
TAGCTCACCTGTTGTCCCCAGACAACCGATCGCGCTGACTGCCAGTATAGCCAACCAGTTGTCCGAGACAAACGACAGCACCGATCGGGTCTCGATGGGATTTCCATGACAGGTACGTACAACACGGTTTTCGTCGTGCTCTCCGTGATCGTGGCGACGCTGGCCTCGTTCGCCGCGCTGGACCTCGCCGGGCGGACTCGATCGGAGTCGGGCGCCGCCCGTCTCGGCTGGATTGGGGGCGGGGCGATCGTGATGGGTCTCGGCATCTGGAGCATGCATTTCGTCGGAATGCTCGCCTTTCATTTGCCGACGCCTATTCTCTACGACGTATCGCTCATGCTGCTGTCGGTGGTGGTCGCCATAGCGGCATCGCTGCTCGCGCTGGTCGTCATCAACCGCCCGCGTCTCACTGTCAAATCGCTCGTGCCCGGCGGCGTTCTGATGGGCGGCGCCATCGCCGGAATGCATTACATCGGAATGGCATCGATGCGCGGCGAAATGCATCTCAGCTACCGCTGGCCCGTCGTGGTACTATCGGTGGTAATCGCGATCGTTGCGTCGTTGGCGGCGCTCTGGCTCGCCTTCACTTTTCGGTCGGATGTGACCGCCCGGGGAACGCTGCTCAAGATCCTGAGCGCGGTGGTCATGGGTTTCGCCATCTCGGGCATGCATTACACGGCGATGGCGGCAGCGCGGTTCGCGCCGCACCCCCACCCGTTGCGGCCAGGCCCCTACATAGTTGCCAGTGGCGATCTGGGCAGACTTATCGTTGTCAGTGCGATCGTCATGATCGTCCTCGCGCTCATCGGCGCGGTAATCGATCGGAGCATGCAGGCGCAGGCGGCGGTTGCCACCCGTCTCGGCGAGCGCGCTGTGGAGCTCGGGAAGAGCGAACGCCAATACCGGCTGCTGTTCGACAGCAATCCGAACCCGATGTGGGTGCATGACGCCGTGACGGGAGCCTTCCTCGCGGTGAACGAGGCCGCGATAGCGGCGTACGGGTACGATCGGCAGCAGTTCCTGGCCATGACGCTCGGCCACCTCCAGGTGCCGGTCGGCGATCGATCGGGAGCGAGCGCGGCATCAAGCTCCGACGAAGCAGGGGCGGGCAACGTCGCTGAAACAGTGCACCGGAAGAAGTCGGGCGACCAAATGAACGTCGCCGTCAGCTCGCAGAGTATCCTTTTCGACGGCCACAACGCGTTTCTTACGCTTGCCATCGACGTGACCGACAGAACCAGAGCGGAGGAAGCGCTGCGCCAGAGCGAGCAGCGCACACGACTGATCCTCGATACCGCCCTCGACGCGGTCGTGGCAATGGATGGCGGCGGCCGCATCTCCGACTGGAACACACAGGCCGAGCGGATGTTCGGGTGGTCCCGCGCGGAGGCAATCGGCAGGCGGATGGCAGACACGATCATCCCGCCTGGATTTCGTGAAGCTCACGAAAAAGGCCTGGCGCGATTCCTCCATACCGGTGAGGGGCCCGTCCTCAACAAGAGGATCGAGATCGTCGCTCTGAACCGTGATGGAACGGAGTTTCCGGTCGAGCTCGCCATCTCACCCGCGAAGCTTGGATCGGAGTGGACGTTCAGTGCGTTCATCCGTGACCTCACCGAGCAGAAAAAAGCCGCCGCAGCCTTGCGCGCCGGCGAGCAGCGCTACCGCGACTTGTTCGAGCACATACCAATCGGTCTGTACAGCAGCACACCCGACGGACGTCTCATCGACGCCAACCCCGAGATGGCTGCCATGCTGGGTTATCCCAGCCGGGAAGCCCTGCTCGCCATCCCGGCGACCGAATTGTACGTCGATCCCGAAGACCGCTTGCGCTGGAAGGCACAGATGAACGAACGCGGCTTTGTCCGGGACTTTGATGCGCGACTGCGGCGCGCCGACGGCGCGGTGATCTGGGGGCGGGATACCACGCGCGCCGGCCGCGATGCCAGCGGCGAGGTGGTTCTGTACGAAGGCGTCCTCAAGGACATCACTGATCGGGTGGAAACCGAGCGCCGTCTCCAGGCGAGCGAAGCACAACTTCGGCAGGCGCTCAAGATGGAAGCCGTCGGACAGCTGGCCGGTGGGATCGCACACGACTTCAACAATCTGCTCACGGTGATAATGAGCTACGGTTCCATGCTGGTGGATCGAATCCCGCCTGGCGACTCCAACCGCGAGGATGTCCAGGAGATAATGGCGGCCGCGGACAGAGCGGCGGGACTCACCCGTCAGCTTCTCGCGTTCAGCCGGAAGCAGGTGATGCAGCCGAGGGTGATGAGCATCAACACGGTCGTCGTTAACCTGGAGAGCATGCTTTCCCGCCTGATCGGCGAAGACATAGAGCTCCAGACTTCGCTGGATCCTGGCGTCGCCACGATAAACGCGGATCCAGGCCAGCTCGAGCAGGTCCTGATGAACCTGGTCGTAAACGCACGCGATGCGATGCCAGGGGGAGGAAGGCTGACGATCAGCACGTCCAATTCGCGCTTATGCGCGGAGTCGGCCGCGGGAGCCCTGGGTGCGGCCGACGGCGAGTATGTCGTTCTCGCCGTCAGCGACACCGGTATCGGGATGACCCGCGATGTTCAGCAACGTCTCTTCGACCCCTTCTTCACCACCAAGGAACAGGGTCGCGGGACGGGACTCGGTCTCTCGACCGTTTACGGAATCGTGAAGCAGTCGGGCGGCGAGATATGCGTGTACTCCGAGCCGGGACTCGGGACGGCGTTCAAGGTCTACTTTCCGCGCTTCGCCGGCGCTGTCGAGGAGCGCCCAGGACTGCAAGCTGCCGAGGTTCCGCGTGGTACGGAGACATTGCTTCTCGTCGAGGACGACGCGAACCTGCGTGCCTTGGCGGTGCGCGTTCTCAGGGACTGCGGCTATGAAGTGCTTGCCGCTCCAGGTGGACGCGAGGCGCTCGCCATTGCGGCCGATCCCAGGACGCTCATTCAGGCGGTCGTGACGGATGTGGTAATGCCGGAAATGAGTGGGCGGGAGCTGGTCGAGCGGCTGGTAGCCGCGCGACCGGGCATGAGCTTCCTGATGATGTCCGGGTACACCGATGATGACGTGGTCCGGCGTGGAGTGCTGCAGGGGGACACCGCGTTTCTTCAGAAGCCGTTCACTCCCGCGCAGCTGGCGCGGAAGGTGCGCCAGGTGCTCGACGGGGCGTTGCGTGAGAAGGTTGATTTAGAAGGTTGAGTTAGAAGGTTGAGTTAGAAGGTTGAGTTAGAGGGTTGAGTCAGAGGGGTTCACGTCGGGGTCGGCCAGTGTCACCAAGGAGTGCAAAGATCGACGGCGACCCGCAGGCACTCCCGAAAACGAAAAAGCCGCGAGGTAATGGAGGGAGATGCCGCATGATTCGACGACACATTGTGCTGAGGGCATGTGCGCTTGTCATCGCGCTCGCCGCGAAGTCAGAGGCACAAACAACACCATCGATCGATCAAGCGGAAGTTGCACGCCGATTACTCACTGGCAATGGGGCCGAGCGAGGCCATGCGCTGGTAAGCGTTCTGCGGATCGGGCGTGCGAACGTAACTCCTCGGTTGCGTTCGGCGCTTATTACGGCGCTGGAGCGGGAGGGCAGACTTGTCGCTGAAATTCTCGCCCACCGAGCACGCGGGGATATCGTCCCGGATCTGGAAAACCCGGAATTGATTGCAGGACTGGCGAAGGTGGTTGCCACGTTTCGGGAGCCGCGGGTGATCCCGGCACTGAGCGTCGAGGAATACTCGAGACGTTCGCAATAGGGCAAGAAGGTCGTGAGACCTGTAACTGGGGCGGCAGGACTCGAACCTGCAACTTCCGGATTAACAGTCCGGCGGTCTGCCAATTGACCTACACCCCAAGAGGTCCTTCGCAATCGCGTAATCCGACGCGTGCTCCACGACAACGGTAACTATGCGCGCAAGGAGCTCTCTCCGAAACCCGCAGTTGAACAGGAGCATCTCAGCTAGTTCGCAGTCCGCAATTAGTCCGCGGTCCGCAGTTAGTCCGCGGTCCGCAGTTAGTCCGCGGTCCGCAGTTAGTCCGGAGTCCGCAGTTAGTCAGCAGTCCGCAATGGCACCTGGTCTTTAGTCCGCAGTAGGTCCGCAGTCCGGAGTTAGTCCGCAGTCCGCAGCAGTCCGGCAATGAAAAAGCCGCCCAGCTTGTGCTGGGCGGCTAATTCGAATGAGGTGCCGGCGACGGCCTACTCTCCCGCATCCTCTCGGACGGAGTACCATCGGCGCTGCAGGTCTTAACGACCGTGTTCGGAATGGGAACGGGTGTGGCCCCTGCGCTCTAGTCGCCAGCGATTTTCAAAGCTGACAAA
>DASTTD010000300.1:0-3500 GCA_035760325.1 Gemmatimonadaceae bacterium | reverse complement strand
TTGAATCCGGGGGCGAACATCAGCGTCTTTCCCGGCCGGAGGTGCGGCTGGATGGAATCGCAGTAAAGTCGCGCCTGGCCGGTGTCAGGGGTGAGGATCATGATTATCGCTGATTGCTCGACCGCGTCGTCGACGGCGGCGACAGAGAGTCCCAGCGAGCTTGCCGCGTCACGGCTCCGTGATCCTTCGCGCAAGCCGACGACGACATCGACGCCGCTGTCTCTCAGATTCAGCGCGTGCGCGTGCCCCTGACTGCCATAGCCGATGACCGCCACTCGTCTTCCCGCGAGCCGGCGTACATCGGCGTCGTCGTCGTAGAAAAGTTTTGTCATGATCTCAGGCTACGCCGTCTGCCTGTGCCCACCACGGCCTGCCGTTGTCAGGGCCGGCCGCGGCCTGTTCCCTTCGTGGTGCGGCTCCGAGCGCCATCGCCAGGCTCCCCGAGCGCATCGTCTCGCAGGAGCCGAACACCTTCGCGCGCTCGATCATCTCGCCGAGGCGCGCGGGCGTATCCGTCATCTCGACGACGACGGTCTGCGAACAGCTGCCCACTATTCGCGCTCCGAATCCCGCAGCCACCGTCCTGACTTCCTCTCGACGGGGCTCGGGCACCTGAATCTTCACCAGCGCCGTTTCCCGCACCACGAACTCCGAATTTGTCACGTCAGTCACCTCGAGTACCTCGATCAAGCGGTTGAGTTGTTTCATCGTCTGATCGACATTGTCGGTGTCGACCAGCAGGGTCGTACGTCTCACGCCGGGCGTCTCGCTCTCCCCGACGGCAATGCTCTGGAGCGCGAGCCCGCGGCCGCGCAGCAATCCGAGCACGCGGTTGATGGCGCCAGGTCGATCTTCCACGAGCGCGATCAGCGTGTGCTTCACGCCGTCGCGCCCTCGCGCGTGATCATGTCGCCGATGCTGCTACCCGGCGGCACCAGCGGGAACACGTTCGCCTCGCGCTCCACTTTGAAATCCACCACCACCGACCCGTCGTGATCCCACGCCGCGCTGATGGCGTCGGCCGCATCCTCGATGCGCTCTACCGTGAACCCCGCGAGCCCGTGTGCTTCAGCGAGCCCGGCGAAGCTCGGACCGGAGAGCGGCGTGCCGCTGTAACGCCGGCCCTCGAACAGCTGCTGCCACTGCCTCACCATCCCGAGGTAGCCGTTATTCACGATCGCGATCTTCACGTTCCTGATGCCTTCCTGATGAATCGTCGCCAGCTCCTGATTGGTCATCTGGAAGCCGCCGTCGCCGACAATCACCCAGATCGTCTCGTCAGGGTGCGCGACCGCGGCGCCCATCGCCGCGGGCACGGCGAAGCCCATGGTGCCGGCGCCGCCGCTGGTGATGTGGGTGCGCGGCCGCCGCCACTCGATGAGCTGTGCCGCCCACATCTGATGTTGCCCGACGTCGGTGACGACGCGATATCCGCCGCGCGAGTTGAGCGCGGCGTTGAGCGCCGCGTAAACATCGTGTGGCATCAGCTCCGTCGTGTCGGGCCGACGCAGGTATGCCTGCCGGTGCTGGTGGGTGGCCTGAGCCTCCCGAATGTTCCGGAGCCAGACAGCGGTATCGCGCGCCGGAATCTCGTTCAGCAGCGCAAGCAGCGCCGCGCGCGCGTCAGCGACGATGGCGACCGCGACCTTGATGTTCTTGCCGATCTCCGACGGATCGACATCCACGTGAATGACGCGGGCACGAGGCGCGAAAGTGGATGCCTTCCCGGTGACACGGTCGTCGAAGCGCGCGCCGATGCTGAGCAGCACATCGCACTCCTGAATCGCGCGGTTGACGTGGACCCAGCCGTGCATGCCCGGCATCCCGATGCTCAGCGGATGATCCTCGGGAAAACAGCCGATACCGTGAAGTGTGGTAATCACCGGAATTCCGGTTCGCTCGGCGAGCGTCCGCAACTCCGCCGCCGCGCCAGCGATGATGACGCCGTGACCGGCGAGAATGAGAGGCTTGCGCGCGGCCGATAGAATCCGCGCCGCTTCACGGATCGCGCGCTCGTCGATCCCCGGCATTGCGCGGAAGCCCGGGATGTTGAGCGTGACGTTCCAGTCCGGCACCAGCCGCGCCTGCTGCGCATCCTTCGTGACATCTATCAGGACGGGACCGGGCCTTCCCGTGCGCGCGATGTGAAACGCCTCGTGGAAGACACCCGGCAGATCCTCGGCGCGGCTCACCCGGTAATTGTGCTTGGTGATGGGAAGCGTAATGCCGGTGATGTCGGTCTCCTGAAAGGCATCCTTGCCGAGCACCGCGCTCGATACCTGCCCGGTGATCGCGACGATCGGCGTGCTGTCCATCCAGGCGTTGGCGATCGGCGTCACCAGATTCGTTGCGCCTGGTCCGCTCGTGGCCACGCAGACCCCGACCTTGCCGGTGGAACGCGCATAGCCCTCCGCCGCGTGCCCCGCGCCCTGCTCGTGCCGGCAGAGCACGTGGCGCAGCTGATCGCGATATTCCCACATCGCGTGGTAGAACGGCATGATCGCTCCGCCGGGAATGCCGAACATGACTTCGACATTCTCGCGCACGAGTGCTTCACACATCACCTGTGCGCCGGTACGCTCGTCCGTCATCTCGGCATCCGGGAAATCCGATCGTCGTGTCTGCGCTTGCCCGTCATGTGCCCACCCCCACCCCGGCGGTTGGCCGATACCTGTCCCGGGTCGAGCGCGTCAGGGCGTCGATTACTGCTGCGGTCGACTCAGCCGGTGCCTTGGCATCGGCGCGCGCGAACGGGGACTCGAGCACGGCGCCGCGCCCGGCGTTCGTCACCATCGCCGCGTAACGCGACAGCCATCCGCGCGTGTAGCGCGGCGGTGGGGCCGTCCACTCCGCTCGTCGCTCGCGCAGCTCCGCGACGCTGAGCTCGACATCGAGCGTTCGTGCCGGAAGATCGATGGAGATGATGTCGCCGTCACGCAGAAGGCCGATCGGACCGCCCTCCACGGACTCGGGTGAAATGTGACCGATACAGAGCCCACGCGTACCGCCCGAGAACCTCCCATCAGTGAGCAGCGCCACTTCGGACCCGATGGGCATTCCCTTCAGCATGCTGGTGAGCGACAGCATCTCTCGCATTCCCGGGCCGCCGCGCGGGCCTTCGCCCCGCACCACCACGACTTCACCCGATCGGAGGTCGTTGCGGCGGACCGCGTCGATCGCCGACTCCTCATCCTCGAAGACTCGCGCCGGACCACGAAAGGAGAGCTCGTGCTGCTCCACGGCCCCGATTTTCACGACCGCGCCTCCGGCGGCGAGATTGCCGAAGAGAACGCATAGCGATCCGCGCCCGGAATGCGGATCCGTGACAGGACGTATGCATTGCGGGTCGAGATTGCGAGCGTTCTCGATGTTCTCGCCCATGGTCTTTCCGGTCGCCGTCAGCGCATCCAGGAAAAGCGTCCCCGGTTTCTGCGCCAGCTCCTTGAGCAGCGCCGGAACGCCGCCCGCTGCATCGACATCCTGGATGTGCCACTGGCGGT
>DASTTD010000299.1:0-2510 GCA_035760325.1 Gemmatimonadaceae bacterium | reverse complement strand
CCACCCAAACACACCGGCAGTCAGTAATGCGAAAATCAACCCGTCTATGGTCGCCCAGATCGTGAGACTCCAGGATCTCCGGAACCAGATCGACATCTGCCACAGACCAACGGAGTACGCGAGGAACGCGGCGACCCCGGCGAAGCGGAACACTTCGAGATACGGCGAGCCCGGTGGCACAGCGCGTCCAGAGACGTAAGCGGTGAAGATCCCGACCACGACCACATACGCGAACCACAGTCCGAGATTTCGTCCCATCGTCCAGGGCCCGTTTGGCAGCACGGTAAGAATCATGTTCGGCCCCGCTCGCATCTTTTCCTCGAACTCCGGGGACTTCATCTCAGCAGGGCCACTCGCTCGCGGTACGAGATAGTCGCCCGGCGGAATCGCCAGGGGCCTGAGCGCGTTGATCAGCTGGTCCTCGTTCGGCACCCTGGGATAGTCGTTCTTGTGCCAGAGCGGCGCCATGTGGATCACGGCGCTGACGAGGAAGACGATCACCGATGAGAGCAGTATCGGGAGCCAGAGACTCATGATTCCGGTCATTGGAACTCCTGTTGGGGCCGCGATAATCTACGGAAAAAACTGTAACTGAACACGAGGTCCGCCGAGTGGCATCTATCTGTGCGCGTATCTCCTCACCGCCAGCGTCAACACGACGGCTCCGAAGACGGCCAAAGCCCCGATCGGCCGCAGCACATCACCGAACGTCGCGCCCTTCAGCAGCACCGCCCGCATCAGCTCGATGAAATGCTTCACTGGATTGACCTCCGTCAGCCACTGCGCCCACTCCGGCATCGCGCGGATCGGCGTGAACATCCCGCTCATCAACAGGTAGGTCATGATGATGAAGAACGTCACGAACATCGCCTGCTGCTGGGTTTCGGCGAGGGTCGAGATCCACAGGCCGATTCCCAGCGCTGCCACCAGGTAAACGCATGCCGCGGCAAACACGAGGGTGATGCTGCCGACCATCGGCACGTCGAAAACGAATCTCGCGATCAGCAGCCCGATGGTCAGCTCGAAAAGAGCGATTATCCAGAGCGGGATCAGCTTCGCGGCGATGAACGCGCCCTGTGACAGCGGCGTGACGCTCAGCTGATCGAGCGTGCCGATTTCTTTCTCGCGGACGATGTTCATGGCGGTCAACAGTGTACCGATCACGGTCACCAGCTGGACGAGAATCCCGGGCACCATGAAATCGCGGTAATCGAGCTCCGGGTTGTACCAACCCCGCGTGCTGAGCTCGATCGGCGCGCTGCTCACTACGGCCGGGGTCAGCCCGGCGCCCAGCTCCGCCGCGTATGCGCGGATAATCTGAGCCGCATACGACTGGGTGACGCCCGCGGCGGCGCCATCCTCGGCGTTCAGCACGAGCTGCACCTGCGCGGAGCGCGTGCGGACGAGGTCGCGCTCGAAATCATGCGGGATCGCCACGATCAACCCCACCTCCCGCGCGAGCATCGCCTCATTCGCCTGCGTCATCGACTGAGATGCGCCCGCGACCACGAAGCGTCCCCCCGCGCCCAGACGGTCCACCATTCCGCGGGATGTCTGACTGTGATCGAGATCTACGACGTACATCTGCGCGCTCTTGATCTCGAAGGTCGCCGCGCTCGACAGGATCAGCAGCTGAATGACCGGCATGATCATCATCTGCCGCAGCATGAACTTGTCGCGGAAGATCTGCAGAAATTCCTTGCGGAGGAGAAATCGGAGCGCGCGCATGCTCAGGCCAGGCGCGGCTTGAAGCTGCGCACGGCCGCGGCCATCAGCAGCAGCATCATCAGCATCAGCACGAGCGTCTCGACCCACAGATGCTGGAGACCGACGCCCTTGAGCATGATCCCGCGCGCGATGACGATGAACCACCGCGCGGGAACGATGTAGGTGAAGGGTGTGAGCCAGGCGGGCATGCTCGCGATAGGGAATATCATTCCGGAGAGCATCGCGCTCGGCAACAACGTTCCCAGCAGTGCCGCCAGCATGGCAGCGCGCTGCGACGGCGTGCGGGCCGCGATCAAGACACCGAGAGCAAGGGATACGATCGAATACAGGATGCTCTCCGCGAGGAGGAGCGCGAGACTGCCACGAAACGGTACCTGGAACACCAGCCAGGCCGCCGCGAGCGCGGTCACGACGTTGGCAAACGCCAACGCAAGGTAGGGGAGGACCTTTCCCACGATTATCTGCCAGGGCCGAAGGGGTGATACCAAAAGGACTTCGAGCGTTCCGCGCTCTTTTTCCCGGGAGAGCGAGATCGCCGTCATCAGCGCCGAGACGAGCGTCAGTACCAGCGCGATCAGCCCCGGCACGAACAGGTTTACGCTCTCGAGCGTCGGATTGAAGCGCATCCTCGTCTCGGGAATTATCCGCAGCCGCCGTTGCTCGTCGCTCAGCTCGGCTTCATGCGCGCTGATGATCGCTCGTGCATATCCCTGGATGGTCGTCCCGGTGTTCGGGTCGGACGCGTCGACGACGAGCTGCACCCGGGCTGGAAGTCCACGTCC
>DASTTD010000298.1:0-2443 GCA_035760325.1 Gemmatimonadaceae bacterium | reverse complement strand
ATCCCGAGCTTTTCCGCGCCGTCATCGGCGGATACGGCTTGTTCGGAGTGGTCACCACCGTGCGGCTCCGCCTGACGAGACGGCACAAGGTGCAGCGCATCGTCGAGGTGATCGATGTGGCGGACCTGCCGGAAATGTTCGCGCGCCGGATTGCCGAAGGATTTCTGTACGGCGATTTCCAGTTCGCGACGGACCTGGAGGGGGACGCGCTGCAGAGAGGTGTCTTCTCCACCTACAAGCCGGTGGCGGACTCGACGCCAATGCCGACGAGTCGCGCGGCGCTGTCGGGAGAGAACTGGGCGCAGCTCCTCTATCTGGCACACGTGAATCGCGCGCGCGCCTTCAGGGAATACGCTGACTACTACCTCACGACGACCGGCCAGTACTACTGGTCGGACGAGCACCAGATGAGCACCTACGTCCCGGATTACCACCGCGCGCAGGCGTCCCGCCTTGGCGATTACGCCCACGGCACCGAGATGATCACCGAGATCTACGTTCCACGCTCCTCCCTCGTACGGTTCATGGCCGATGCGCGGAGCGATCTGCAGGGAAGCAAAGGCGAGCTGATTTATGGGACCGTCCGCCTGATAGAGCGTGATACCGAAACGATGCTCGCATGGGCAAAGCAGCCGTACGCCTGCATCATCTTCAACATCCACGTTGCTCCCGGTGCGGAGGGCGTCGCCAGGGCCAGGGGAGATTTCCTGCGCCTCATCGACCGCGGGCTTTCGTACAATGGCAGCTACTTTCTCACTTACCATCGCTGGGCCAGGCGCGAACAGGTTCTGGCCGCTTATCCGGAGCTCGTCGATTTTCTGCGGCTCAAGCGACGCTTCGATCCGAAGGAGCGTTTTCAGAGCGAGTGGTACCGGCATTATCGCGCAATGTTCGCCGGCCGGATCTGAGGTGGCCGCGTGGTGAAACCCGTTCGCCCAATGCATCGTTAATAAGGGCAGGGCACCCGTATGCGATCCTCCCTTAGGAGAACGGAATGATCAGAGCTCTCATCGCCATTCTTGCCGGCATGCTGCTGGCCGCGGATCTGTTCAATCAGGGCGGGCGGGCGTCGCGCTTCGTTGACAATCTCCGGCCGTTCGATGCGATGCTGGGCATTACCGCCATCGTCCTCGGGATTCTCAACCTGTTCAGCTTTCTGGGTCTCATGCTGATACTGGGCGGGCTCGTTCTTGGCGCCCGGGCGTTGAGCACGGTTCCGACCGTCGGCGACGATCTCGTCCGCGCGGGGGACAAAATCGCCGGGTTCAGGGTTCTGATCGGAACCGTCCTCATCGTGCTCGGAGTCCTGCGCTTCCTCGGCTGGATATTCTGAGACCGCGGCGATAGCACTCGCACCGCTGAGACCGCAGCGAGAAACGTTACGGCAACAGGTCGCGGCTACGACGTCATAATCCTCGGCCTTGGTGCAATGGGCCGCGCGACGCTCTTCCACCTCGCGCAACGCGGCCGACGCGTACTCGGTCTCGAGCAGTACGCGTCCGGGCACAAGCTCGGCTCGTCGCACGGCGACAGCCGCATCATCCGCGAGATGTACTTCGAGCATCCTCTCTACGTCCCGCTGGTTCAGCGCGCGTATGACTTGTGGCGGGAGCTCGAAGAGCGAAGCGGTCGCTCACTGATGACGATCACGGGTGGACTGATGATCGGTCCAGCCAGAGGGTCTGTCGTCACCGGTACGCTCAAGAGCGCGGCGGCGCATGGGCTGTCCCACGAAGTGCTGAATGCAGCGGAGACGCACGCCCGATTTCCCGCCTTCCGATTTGACGACGAGCTCGCGGCTGTGCTCGATCCGCGGGCTGGTTATCTGGATCCCGAAGCCTGCAACGCGGCGCACCTCGAGCTGGCTCTCGCGTCAGGCGCCGAGGCGCGCTTCGAGGAGCCGGCAATGGAATGGAGCGCGGGCGGAGCAGGCGTGGAGGTCAGAACGCGGTCCGGCACCTACTACGCGGATCGGCTGGTGATCGCCGCCGGAGGATGGACAGGGAAATTATTGTCCGATCTCAGACTCCCGTTGGTCATCGAGCGCCAGGCAGTTTTCTGGCTGGATCCACGAGCGGACGCCGAGAGCTATGAACTTTCGCGGTTCCCGATCTACGCCTACGAGTACAAGCCGGGGAGCATCTGCTACGGCTTCCCACGCCTTGCACGCGGCGTAAAGGCATCAGTGATGCACGACGGTGAAACCACGGATGATCCCTCGAAGATCAGGCGCACAGTCGACGACGAGGACATCCGCTCGCTCCGCGCGGCGTTGAATCCGGTGCTGCCGGGTCTCGCGGCGGCCCCGATTCGTGAGAGCGACACCTGCATCTTCACCAACACGCCTGATCATGACTTCGTGATCGACTTTCACCCGCTGCACCCTCGGGTGCTGATCTCGAGCCCATGCTCGGGGCACGGCTTCAAGTTCGCCAGCGCGATT
>DASTTD010000297.1:0-4873 GCA_035760325.1 Gemmatimonadaceae bacterium | reverse complement strand
AGTACAACATCGCGATGGTATTCACCGGGAAGAGACAGTTCCGGCACTAGCCCGACGCTCTTATCTTGCGTGTGGAGGGTTGGCAGAACGGCTATTGCACCAGTCTTGAAAACTGGCGCCCGCAAGGGCTTGGGGGTTCGAATCCCTCACCCTCCGTGTCCCTCACACAGTATGTTCGGTACCGGATAAGGGTCGACAGAACGCACACTGCAACCCGCGAGGCCGCGCATAGATGGCTGATTTCACCAAGGAATGGATCGAGCACCTCAAGACCCAGATCGGCGGCCGGCTCAACGTCGTTTCCGACAAGATGGACCCGCAGGCCTACGACGAGCTCGTCACCGACCTCGCCTGGTTCACCTTCCGGTTCGCCCGCGATCCGGACACCAAGATGCGCAAGGAGTTCCGGTAAGCTCTCCGGCGCGGCGGCACTAGATTCGCCGTAGAGGTCTTCGCGAACGCAACAGGAACCCCGCAGGCGAGGCAAGGAGCGGCACAATGGCGAAATGCGAGGTATGCGGGAACGATTACGACAAGGCCTTCACCGTCACCATGAAAGGGAAAACCCGCACCTTCGATTCGTTCGAATGCGCGATCCACGCCCTTGCCCCGACGTGCTCACATTGCGGTTGCCGGATCATCGGACACGGCGTTGAAAGCAGCGGCACGTTTTACTGCTGCGCGCACTGCGCGGCCGAGTCCGGCGTCAGCGGGCTCGATGACCGCGTTTAAAGCCAGGGAGGATACGACGTGAAGTGGAAAAGCAGACGCGATTCCGAAGGCAAAATCGGCGACGAGCGCGTTCGCACCAAGTTCGCCTGGGTGCCAATCGATGCCGATGATGGCTACACCTACTGGATGAGCCGCGTCGTCGTTCGCGAAAAGCTCCTCCCCAAGATCGGCCGGGGCGGATTCGAGGACGAGGAAGAAGACTGGGAGGTCGTAGAAGCGAAGCCGATCGAAGCCACCAGCAAGAACAAGAAAAAGAAGAAGTAGCGGCCTGCCCCTCACGATCGACATCAACGCCGACATCGGCGAAGGGGCCGGAACCTCCCATCTTGCCGAAGACTCCGCTCTCCTCGAGCTGATATCCTCCGCCAACATCGCCTGCGGCTTTCATGCTGGTGATGCGACCTCGATGAGGGAAACCGTCCGCGCCTCCCGCTCGCGCGGGGTCGCGATCGGGGCGCATCCATCGTACCCGGACCTCACGGGCTTCGGCCGCCGCGAGCTCGGTCTCGCCACCCGCCAGATCCGCGTGCATGTCGCCGCCCAGGTCAAGGCGCTCAGGGATATCTGCACGGCGGAAGGCGCGCGCCTCAGCTACGTCAAGCCGCATGGCGCCCTCTACAACCGCGCCTCCCGCAAACCGGACGCGGCCCGCGCCGTGATCGATGCAATCAGGGAAGTCGACGGTACTCTGGTTCTGCTCGGACTCGCGGGCAGCGAGATGCAATCGGCGGCCGAGAACGCAGGCATCCGCTTCGCCAGTGAAGCCTTCGCGGACCGTGCGTACGGATCCGATGGATTTCTCGTTCCACGCAATCACCCCGGCGCGACCATCGAAGATGTCGATAGCGCCGTCGCAAGGGCAGTTCAACTGGTGAAGCGGAACACCCTGACCAGCATCGACGGAGTCGAGCTTCCCATCCACGCAGCGTCGTTGTGTGTCCACGGAGATAATCCGCGCGCATTGCAGCTGGTCACCGCTCTCCGCTCCGGCCTCGAGTCGGCCGGAGTGCGGATCGCTCCATTCGCGGCATGACCGTCTCGCTGATCGAGGCCTACCCGCTCGGCGACTCCGCCATCACGGTCCGGTTCGGCACTCAGCGGAGCGCCGAGCTGCTCGCCCGCATCCACGCAGCGGCGGCGTTCCTTGCCGGCGCGAGCATCGAAGCGGTCGAGGATGTCGTGCCGACATACCTGTCAGTCACGGTGTTCTACGATTCCCTCCGCCGTAGCTACGCGGACATCTCGGCTGAAATCGTCGCAGCCTGTAGCAACGCCGATTCCGTCGCCGAAACTACGCGCGCGGTGCGAAAGCACGTGATTCCCGTCCGATACGATGGCGTCGACCTCCATGCCGTCGCCGAGCTGACGAAGCTGTCCGTCGAAGACGTCATCTCCCGCCATACCGGCCGCGGATACCGCGTCGACATCCTCGGCTTCGTTCCCGGGTTCGCGTATCTGAGTGAGCTCGACGAGGCGCTGGTGCTTCCGCGGCGGGCGGAGCCGCGTCCGAGAGTGTCAGCCGGAAGCGTCGCGATCGCGGGCGTTCAGACCGCCGTCTATCCCCTGGCAACCCCTGGCGGATGGCACATCATCGGGACGACCGACACTGTCATGTTCGACCCGAATCGGCCACAACCGTCGTTGCTGCGCGCCGGAGACACCGTCCGGTTCGAGCGCGTGACATGATCGTCGTCGACCGCGCCCCGCCCTATCTGACCGTGCAGGACGACGGAAGGCGTCGAAGCCGGTCGGTGGGTGTTCCCCGAGGCGGAACCATGGACTCGTTTGCGCTGGCGGCGGGGAACGCGCTGGTTGGCAATCCGCTCAATGCGGCAGTCCTCGAGTGGGGGCTCGGTGGCGGCAGCCTGCGCTTCGACTCGGAATGCACGATCGCGCTTGCGGGCGCGCGGGCGTCGGCGACACTCGCGGGGACGACGGCCGCGCCACTGACCACGCTACACGCCGCCAAAGGAGACGAGCTGATGGTCGAGCATCTCGACTCGGGCCGGTTTTTCTACATTGCGGTCAGCGGAGGCATCGATGTGCCGATCGTCCTCCACAGCCGTTCGACGTATCTGCCGGGCCGGTTCGGCGGTCTCGAGGGCAGGCTGCTCCGCCACGGCGATATCCTGCGGCTGAGAGAAGCCGATGGCAAAGGACCGTCGCCGGGATTTCATGTGCCGCCCGAGCTAATGCCGGCGTACGCCGCCGGCGTCGTGCACATCAGCCCCGGCCCGCAGGCCGACCTCTTCGCCGACGATGCGTGGCGCACCCTAATGGAGGAATTTCGAGTCTCGGCCGCGTCGGATCGGACTGGCTACAGGCTCGACGGCCCGGCGCTGTCCACCTCGATCGGCACGCTGCCGTCGGACGCCGGGTGTCCAGGAGCGATCCAGATACCGGGGGATGGAAGGCCCATCGCTCTCATGGCCGATGCGCCCACCGTGGGCGGTTACCCGAAAATTGCCGTCGTGTCGGATGCCGACCTTCCGATCCTCGCGCAGCGGGAACCGGGCGCATCGGTCCGATTCGAGCTCACCTCCATAGAACAAAGCCAGCGCGCGTCCAGAAAACGGGCGTCGGACATTCACACCATCAGGCACCTCGCCGAGTCTTCCCGGCGGCGCGCGTAATGCATATGAAGTCCGCGCCGCCCGACGCGGCTAAACCCACCGGCCGAGGATTCAAAATGGAAGGACAGTCACGCGATGGCATACACCCCAGTAACGGGGGCGACCAGACCAGTTTTGGAAGCGAGCTGGGCGCAAACGACTCGGTCGCATTCACCGACAATCTGAGCACCGACCAGTCGACCACAGTGTCGACGAACCTGCCGACCGGTTCGGGCACGCCCAGCACGCGCACAAAAGGCAGAGGATCGGGAATCCCGGCGATGATCGCCGACGGGCTTCAGGCCGGGGCTGAGGCGCTCCGGCAAAGGCGCGCGAGCGGAGCGACAGGGTCATCCGTTACCGCCCTCGTCAATGATCCGGCGATCGCAGCGGTGAGCGATTCGCTCGCCACGGGCATGCAGTCGGGCGCTGAGTGGCTTCGTGATGCCGACATGGACAAGCTGAAGGAAGGCGTCGAAAAGCAGGTCAAGGACCACCCGGCGCGCAGTCTGTTCGTAGCACTTGGAGCAGGCTTCCTGCTCGGCAAGATCCTGCGCCGGTAGGGAAGCGTGCCAGGCACTATTGAAGCGAAACGCGGCGTTGCCGCTCTGCTGAAGGAGGTAGCCGAGGACGGCGCTCACCTCGCGCGGCAGGAGGTAGCCCTTGCCAGGATCGAGTTCGCGCAGATCGCGCGCGACATCGGAAAAGGAACGGGCTACGCGGTGGCTGCGGGTATGCTCGGTCTGCTCACCGCGCAGATGCTCGTCATCGGAATCGTGCTGCTTCTGGGCGAGGAGCTCCTGAGCGGACGCTACTGGATCGCCGCTTTCATCCTCACGGCGATTCTGGCCGGGACTGCCGCTTTTCTGTTGAAGCGCGGGGCCGCCCTTCTCTCCCCGAAGAACATCAAGCCGGATCAGACCCTCGCGACATTACGGAGACACAGAGATGGCTGACCGCATCACCGAGGTTCGCGCCGACATCGAGCAGACCCGCGCCCGGATGGCCGATGCGATCGCCGAGCTCGAAGAGAAAGCCAACGTCGCCGAGAAGGTGCGCCATCACCCATGGGCGGCGCTGGGAATCGCGTTTGCGGCGGGCGTTGTCCTCAGTCGCTCACGGGTCGATGCGAAGCCGCCGCAAGCTGCTGTCGACGCAACGACTCAGACCAGGACAAAGCTGGGCGGCGCATTCGACCAGATCATGACCGCCGCAATCGGGGCCGTCGTGGGCGCGCTGCACTCGAGAGTCGATGACGTGGTTTCTGGTGTCGTCAGATCGATAAAGCCGAATCCAGCGGCGCGCAGCGTGGGCACAACCGAAGGAAGAACGGCCGAGGTACCGCTTCGCGCCGACTAGGTGGTGAACAGGAGGGGTCGCGGAGCGTCTTTTACGGCCCGCACCTGACTACGCGCTTCGCGGCCTGGAGGAGAGTCGAGAGCCGGTCAGGTCCTGCTTCAGTCCAGCCCTCTGGCACGGGGACGAGCCGTCGCTTCTCGCCTTCACTCTCGAAACAGAGCCACCCATCG
>DASTTD010000296.1:0-4672 GCA_035760325.1 Gemmatimonadaceae bacterium | reverse complement strand
AGGAAGCGACGAGCTCGCCGCCCTCGAGGCCGAAGCCGCGAAAGCGTCTCCCGGACAGCGCTACCTGCTGCAGCGGAAGATGGACAACTTGAGGCGCGGCGCCGGCCGTGACATCACTACGCGCATCGCCGCTGAGATATTCGACGCCCTGCGCGCGGCTTCCATGGAGACGGTTCGTGAGCAGCCAGTGAATTCGGGCGCCCCACGCGAGCAGGGGCGTGCCATTCTCAACGGGTCTTTTCTTGTCGGAGTCTCACGCGTCGCTGACTTCCAGCGCGCCCTTACCGACATGGTTGCCCGGCACGAGCCGGCGGGGTTCAAGTTCGACTTCACGGGTCCCTGGCCGCCGTATCATTTCGTCGGTGACCGCGCTCAGTGAGCGCCGACGACATTTTCGGCGAGGAGCGCGTCGAGCTCGCCGATCTCCTGAGTCATGTCCTGGACAAGGGCGTCGTTTTAAAGGGTGAGGTGATGCTGGCAGTCGCCGACATCGACCTCGTGCGCCTCGATCTCGGTTTGCTGCTTACGGCGGTCGAGACGGCTGTACGGCGCGGTGGTGGCCCGCGTCCGGGGCTGTTCGCTCCCCTCCCGGGCGCACGCGTTCCCGCCCGCTCGGATACGCCTCAGGCCGACCAGGTCATGGCGGCGCTGGCGCCGCCTCCCGGCGCCGCGTCGGCTCCGCTCGCTTCCGTCGCAGATGCATTGCCTGCTCGTCTCGACGCGGACCCCGCAAAAATGGAGAACGGACTCGCCAAGCTCGTCTTGACGTTGATTGAGGTATTGCGTAAGGTCTTAGAGCACCAGGCTGTCCGCCGGATGGAGGGCGGAAATCTGAGCGCTGAGGAAATCGAGCGGCTCGGAATCGCTCTTCTGCGCCTCAATGACCGCATGCAGGAGATGAAGGGGATTTTCGGATTGACCGACGAGGATCTCCAGATCGACCTGGGCCCCCTCGGAACGCTACGCTAGCGCGGCGATGAGCCGCACGGAGACGATTGCTTGGCAGACCTCGTATCGCCATCACGCACTTATGGCCTGGTCGACATCCTTGACCGGGTGCTCGACAAGGGTCTCGTGGTGGTTGGCGACATCAAGATCAATCTTGCCAACGTCGAGCTTCTCACCATCCAGATTCGTCTTCTCATCTGTTCCATCGACAAGGCGGAACAGATCGGAATGAACTGGTGGCGCAACGATCCACGACTCACCACACCCTCACCAACTGCGCCGGCGATCGCATCGCCTGCCCCAGCCGGTTCGGCACCAAAACAGGAGTCAAGACATGGCCGTTGAACGTTCCCCGAGCGGCAGCTCGCTCATCGATGTCCTTGACCGGGTCCTCGACAAAGGCATTGTCATCGATGCCTGGGTGCGCGTCTCGCTGGTGGGCATTGACCTCGTCACCATCGAGGCGCGTATCGTCGTCGCCTCGATCGACACGTACCTCAAGTACTCCGAAGCGGTCGGACTTACCGCTCCCGGGTCGCGGCCCCGCGAGCTGGCGGCGGGAGGGGCTGACGAGCTCGACCGGATGCGCGTAGAAAATGCAGATCTGAAGCGGCGTCTTGAGCGACTCGAGGCGTGAGACCCAGCCGATAGCCTCGCGCCCACAGCTTAGCGGGGAACGGCTCGGCGAGCTGCTCTCCGTCATTTCCGAAGCGCCCGATTTCGCGACCGCCGCCAGGTTCCTGACCGCTCAGTTCGTGGACCTTACCGGCGCGCGCCGCGCGCTCGCGATTACCCTCGACTCGCCTCCTGACCGGTTCAGGGTCATCGCCAAGGTCGGCTTCGAGGCGGAGCAAGTTCCGCCGCTGGTGTTTCCGGCCGACGACTTGTCCAATCCCATCGTCATCTCCGCGCTTTCCCTTCACGCGGTCACCTGCGCCGGGAATCCTTCGGTTTCGACGCTGCCCTTCAAGGTCTGGGCGGCGATTCCATTCCCCCAGCCGCAGTTTCGGGGCGCTCCCCACCTGCTCACCGAAAACGAGCTCGATCTCGTCGAGCTGACCGGGTGCGATGTGCACCGAAAGGATGTCGCCGACCGGAGGCGGAAGCTCGGTTATGCCCCCGGTGGCGTGGTGCTCATCGAGGCCATGCTCAACGATGAGACGATTGCCTCGCTGGTCCATGCCGCAATGCTGTCGGGTCCCGTGCTCGCCCGCATGTCGGCAGTCGAGGAATTCCGGCTCTCCACCGATCGGCTCGACCAGCAGCGCGGACTTCTGACCGCGATCGTCAACTCGCTGCCTGATCCCATCGTGATCATCAACGCCGAGCACAACATCGTCGTGCAGAACAGGCGCGCCGAGCATCTGCTGTCGGTTGGCTCGAAAGATTCCGAGGGACGCCGGCGCGCGGTCGAGATCAACAATCTGCTGTTCACATCACACCTGTCGAAGACGGCGATGGGGGTCAAGGAAGGCGGCGGCTCGCGCGAGCTCAACCTCGTCGATCCGGACGAGGGAACCGACCTCCTGTTCGAGGTGCTGACGCACGATCTGGGTCAGGTGAAAGGCTCGGAAGAAGGATCGACCGTCTCCGTTCTGCGCGACGTCACCGATCTGCGGCGCGCGGCGAACGAGCTGGAGCGGCAGGTGCAGCGGGTTCGTCTCGCCGAGATCGAGGCCAAGCGCGAGCGCGACCGCCTCAATCTCATTCTGGAAAATGTCGCCGACCCCATCCTCGTCACCGACGACAGGTCGAACATCATTCTCATGAACAAGGAGGCGGAGCAGCTGTTCGAGAGCGACGACAGCGAGACCTGGGAACGGGCGGCCACGGTTCAGGCGAACGACACCAAGTTCACGACGTTCATTTCGGATTTCACGATCAGCCCTTCGATCGGGCGTCGCGAGCAGATGGAGCTCCACCTCCCCGATACCGGAATGTCGCTTCCCGTCGAGGTCGTTTCCGGAAAGATCCTGAATCGTCGTGGTGAGCCGCTGGCGATCGTTTCGGTTCTGCACGACCTCACCGAGCAGGTGGAGAACGAGAGGCTGTACGAGGAGCTGAAGAAATTCTCCAGCGAGCTGGAAGAGCGCATCCTCGCGGCGACCGCCGACCTCGCCGAACAAAACACCCGGCTCCAGTGGCAGTCGCGCGAGCTCGAGAAGGCCAACCGCCTCAAGTCGGAATTCCTCGCCAGCATGTCGCACGAGCTGAGGACGCCGATCAACGCGCTGATAGGCTACGCTTCCCTCATGCTCGACCGGATCTACGGTGACCTGACGCAGCGCCAGGAAGAAGGCCTGCAGCGGATCCAGGCCGCCGCGCAGCACCTGCTCGCTCTCATCAACGACATCCTGGATCTCGCCAAGATCGAGGCGGGGCGGATGCCGCTGCACCTCGAGGACGTGACCCTGAGCGACATCATGACGGAGATCTCCGAGCAGATCGAGCCGCTGGTGAGGAAGAAATCACTCGCCTTCGAGATCGACCTCCCGGCCAAACGGCTCGTCCTGCACACCGACCGCACCAAGGTGAAGCAGATCCTGCTGAATCTCCTTTCCAACGCCGTCAAGTTCACCCACACCGGGGGCATCTGGATTACGGTGTCGCAGGACGAGGAGGATCTGCGTTTCGACGTCCGGGATACCGGAATCGGCATCCGGGAAAGCGATCTCGCCGCGATCTGGGAGGATTTCCGCCAGGTCGATCAGTCACGAACCAGAGAGTTCGGCGGAACCGGGCTGGGGCTCAGCATCACCCGCAAGCTCGTGGACGGTCTCGGTGGCCACGTCTTCGCCGAAAGCGTTTTCGGGAAGGGTTCGACGTTTACAGTCATTCTTCCGATTCACAGCGTGGTCGGCCCCGACGACCCGCCGCGTGTGGTCGATCAGGTAACGCCGCCCGCCCCAGTCCGCTAGACATGTTCGATAACGACACTCGCACGATCGTAGTCGTTGGCGCGCAGTGGGGGGACGAAGGGAAAGGCAAGCTCGTGGATGTGATCGCGGAGCGCGCCGACTGGGTGGTCAGGTACCAGGGCGGTGCGAACGCGGGGCACACCGTCCACATCGGCGAGAAGTCGTTCGTGCTCCACCAGGTGCCGAGCGGAATACTGCAGCCGGGGGTTCGCTGCGCGATCGGTAACGGCGTGGTGCTCGACGTCGAAACGTTGTTCGCCGAGATCGACGAGCTGGTCTCGGACGGAATCGATGTCGAAGGCAGGCTCTATGTCAGCGATCGCGCCCACCTCGTCCTCCCATATCACAAGCTCGTCGATGGACAGAGCTCGGCGAGCAGGGAGATCGGGACCACGGGACGTGGCATCGGCCCGGCCTATGAAGACAAATACGGCCGGCGCGGCATTCGGGTGCTCGACCTGCGGAACCCGGAGCGCCTCCGGAAGCTCGTTGAACGGGGCGTCGCCCACGCGAACATGCAGCTCGCGACTTCGGGCGGAGTACGCACTACCGTGGAAGACACGCTGACTGTGCTCGACCGGTTTCGAACGCGCCTGCTTTCGATCGCGGACGACGTCGGGCTCAAGATCCATCGCGCGATCGCCGGCGGGGCGGCGGTGCTGCTCGAGGGCGCACAGGGATCGCTGCTCGACATCGATCACGGAACGTATCCGTACGTGACGTCGAGCAGCACGACGTCGGGCGGCGCGGCGACGGGAGTCGGCATCGCGCCCCGGGAGCTGGACTCGGTCATCGGCGTGGTGAAG
>DASTTD010000295.1:0-5357 GCA_035760325.1 Gemmatimonadaceae bacterium | reverse complement strand
TGCGCCGCCAGCCGGGACGCGGGCGCGACCCCGTCCGACGACGTAGTTCCACCCGGCGGCCAGCAGGAGCGGTCGAGCGCGACCGCGGCGGAAACCACGCTGGCTAGTGCGACCTCGACGCCGACGGTCACGACGCCGACGATCAGGACACCCACGATCACGACGCCAACGATTACGCCGCCGACACCGCCCGTCGATTCAGCCAGGGCCGCTCGAGCGGCGGCCGTCGCGACGGACTCGACGCCGAAAGAGCCGCCCATCACCGTTCCTTCCGTTGCGGGCCGCACCCGAAAGGACAGCATCGCCCTCGTCAGTGCGATACGCGCCGGAAAAAAGAGCACACTCTGGCCTGTCAAGACTCCACCTCCACTCCCGGGATCGATCCTCCCGGCGAAGCGCATCGTCGCCTACTACGGAAATCCACTTTCGAAGAGAATGGGGATTCTCGGAGAGCTGCCGCCCGATCAGATGCTCGCGAAGTTCGACAAGGAGATCGCCGCGTGGGCGCGCGCCGATCCGTCCACGCCCGTCCAGCCTGCGCTGCACCTGGTGACTGTCGTGGCGCAGGGAGCTCCTGGTCGCGATGGGAAATACCGCCTGCGCATGACCGACAGCCTCATCGAGACCGTCGCCTCATGGGCTGCGCGCAGGAACGCGATTGTGTTCCTCGATCTTCAGGTCGCATTGAGCACGGTGCAGGAAGAGCTGCCGCGGCTCATTCCGTTTCTGAGGCGGCCCAACTTCCACCTCGGGCTCGATCCGGAATTCTCCATGAAGGGCGGAGAGAAGCCGGGCTCGAAGATCGGATCGATGAACGCGGCCGACATCAACTACGCGATCGGAGTCCTCGCCAATCTCGTGACGGAGCACAACCTGCCGCCCAAAGTCCTCGTGATCCACCGCTTCACGCGGCCGATGGTCAAGGGATACAAAAACATCAAGCTCGATCCGCGGGTGCAGGTGGTGATACACATGGATGGGTGGGGACAACCCTGGCTCAAATACGACTCGTATCGTGATTACGTCGCGTCGGAGCCCGTGCAGTTCACCGGATTCAAGATCTTCTACAAGAACGACACGAAGAAAGGCGACCCCATCATCACGCCGGGCGAGCTGCTGTTTCTCCATCCGAAGCCCGTCTACATCCAGTATCAGTAGCGCGCCTTCATTCGCTCCCTCGCGCGCGGAGTCCTATAATAGAGAGCGGTCGGCGAATCTGGCCGGCCGCTCTTTTCCATCGTAGTGCCGGAGAGTGACATGACTACGAGGCGCGATTTTCTCTCGAGCATGGCCGCGGCGGGCTTCGCCGCTCAGCCGGTGTTCCGCGAGCGGGCGATGCTGTCGCTCTTCAAGGCGAATGCGATCGCCGGAGACCGGGACGCGATCGCGGTCGCGGAAGACGAGTCCTACTGGTCCGAGATCCAGCGCGCGTTCGACGCGGACCGGACGATGATCAACCTCAATAACGGCGGCGTCAGCCCGACGCCGAGTCATGTGCTGGAGGCGATGATCCGCGACCTGCGCTTCTCGAATGAGCTGCCGGTCGAGCACATGTGGCGCGTCCTCGAGCCGCGCATCGAGAGCGTGCGCCGCGATCTCGCCAGCGAGTTCGGCTGCGACGTCGAGGAGATGGCCATCACGCGCAACGCTTCCGAGGCGAACGAGATCATGACCTTCGGGCTGGACCTCGAAGCGGGCGATGAAGTAGTCGTCACCAATCAGAATTACGGGCGGATGATCACCGCCTGGGAGCAGCGCGTCCGGCGCGACGGCATCGTGCTGAAGCAGATCTCCTTCAGGGTTCCCCCGCCGTCCGACGAATACATCGTGGAGCAGTTCCGCGCCGCGCTCACGCCCCGCACCAGAGTTATCGAGGTCACCCACATCACGAACCTCACGGGGCAGATCATGCCTGTGCGGAGGATCGTGGACCTGGCGCGATCGAGGGGCATCCAGGTGTTCGTGGATGGCGCCCACGCATTCGCGCACTTTCCATTCGTGCGCAGCGATCTCGCGTGCGACTATTACGGGACGAGCCTGCATAAATGGCTGCTGGCCCCGATCGGCACCGGATTTCTTTACGTGAAGAAGGAGAAGCAGAAGCAGCTGTGGCCGCTGATGGCCGCGGCGAAAGAGCAGGACGAGAACATCAGGAAGTACGAGGAGATCGGCACGCACCCAGCGGCGAATCACAACGCCATCTCGGCGGCGCTCGCTTTTCATCGCGGTATCGGGGTGGATCGGAAGGTTGCGCGCCTCCGCTATCTCCGCGACCGCTGGGCGAAGCGACTGCTGGCGGAGAGCTCTCGCGTCAAGGTCCTCACGCCGCTCGATGCGAAGCACGCCGGCGCGCTCGCATTGTTCCACGTGGAAGGCCTCGACAACGTGAAGCTGGGCGAGTGGCTGATGGCAAAGCATCGCATTGTCACCACTCCGATCGTTCACCCGGAGTTTCGCGGCATTCGCATCACCCCGAACGTTTACACCACGATCGACGAGATCGACGTTTTCGCGGACAAGGTTCTCGAGGCGATCTCGCGAGGCATCCCAACTTCTTCAACCACGAGCTGACGACAGTGATTGTTTTCATCGCCATCGGGCTGGCAGCGGGCGTTCTGGCGGGTTTGTTCGGAATCGGCGGCGGGATCGTGATCGGGCCCGCCCTAATCCTTCTCCGCGGCTTCTCTCCCCAGTTGGCCGTCGGAACATCTCTCGGCGCGCTTCTGCTTCCCGTCGGCGCGCTCGGGGCGTGGGAGTATTACCGGCGCGGCAATCTCAACGTGACCGCCGCGCTGTGGATCGCGCTGGGACTGCTCCTCGGAGCGTGGGTCGGTGCGCGACTGGCGCAAACGATGTCGGGCCCGGCTCTACAGAAGTCGTTTGCCGTCTTCCTCGTGCTGATCGCCATCAGGGTCTGGGTCAAGGCATAACAAAGCGGCCGCCCTTACCTGCTCTTCGGTATCGGCCCGATAACGAAGAGGTTGTTGCCGAAGGGATCGTAGACACTGAAAGTGCGCGCACCCCACCACTCGTTCATCGGCGGCCGTTTCATCTCCACTTTCTGCCGCCATTCCTCGTAATAGGCGTCAGCGCTATTGACGCGGATCGAAGCGCACGCGTTGCGTCCGTGTCCGGACATGGGGCAGTCGATCGTGAGCTCGATGGTGCCCCGTTCCAGCCCCATGATGCCGTTCTTGCCGTCCTCGGTGGCCTCCCACGCAACTGTGAATCCCAACTTGCCGACATAAAACTCCCTGGCGACACTGAGATCATCGCCAGGAAAGATCGGCACCGCGCGCTCGATCATAGCGTCTGCACCCGCGATATCATGCGCACGCGTAGAAAAACTCGACGAATGACCGCGTGGCTCCATCCACCCCAGCCACTTTCGGATTCGCCGATTCGATCAGCCAGTACTCGTCGGGCGCGTGCGCGCCCGCGCCATGGCCGAGGCCGAACTGTCCTGCCGGCAGCTTGAGCGGAGCGCCCGTGAAGGTTACGCCAGGCCACGATCCCGCCAGCCGCGGCCACAGGAGCGGCTCGATCCCCGCCTGCCGGTAAGTCGCGATCTGCGCCCGGATAAGCCTGGAGTCTGGATCCGTCTCCGTCGGATCGTAGCCGCCCGTCATGTTGACTTCGATGTCGCCGAAGCCACGCTTCGCGAGATGTGCCTTCAGCTTTGCCAGCGTATCCTTCGCAGTCATATCGGGGACGAGTCGCATGTCGATCTTCGCCACCGCGCGGTGGGGAAGGATCGTCTTGCCTCCGGGACCGGTGTAGCCACCCACCAGTCCTTCGATATTGACTGTCGGCTGCGACACGAGCCGCACGAGCGAGTCGTGCCAGTTCTCGTCCCTGATCCACCGCGACACTCCCAGCGCCTTCTTCGTGTTGGCCTCGTTCCGTTTCGGAATTGCGTCCTCGAGAATCCTTCGCAGCGCCGGCGACAAAGGCTTCACCTTCTCGAAGAGACCGTCGACCGCGGGCGTGTGGCCGTCGGGTTGGACGAGCGTGTTGAGCGCCTGAACGAGGTGCCACGCCGGGCTATCGACCTGCGCCGCCAGGCTGGAGTGGATGTCTTTCTGCGGCCCGCGTCCCCACTTCTCGCCGGTCGAGACCAGCTCCAGCTCGATGATCCCCTTGGCGCCGAGGTTGATCTGCACGTTGCCGTCGAGGTCCTGGCTGCCGAATGGAATGATGACGCCGAGGGATTTGCGAAGCGCGGCCTCGACCTCGGGCTTGAAGATCACCTGTGAGAAGTTCGGCGAGCCGATCTCTTCTTCGCCCTCGGCGACGAGGACGAGATTCACCGGAAGCTTCTCGCGGGCGGCCTTGAATGCACGCAGCGCGGCGAGCAGCGCGACCTGCGGCCCCTTCTGGTTGGTCGCCCCGCGCCCGACCATCACTTTGCCGATTCCCGGCTTGTCGACGATGCGCCCTTCGAGTGGCGGCGAGCTCCACTCGGCGGGATCGTACTGCTTGACGTCGTACATGAAGTAGACGCCGAGCGTGGATTTGGCGCCGGCGTCGAGCGTGGCGAAGACACCGGGCTTGCCCGCCGTCGGGATCACTTCGACGTGTTGAAAGCCCGCGTCGCGCGCGAGACTCGCCATGTACTCAGCGCCCTGCGGATAACCCAGATTCTCGGCGGCGATGGACGGAAACGCGATCCAGTCGCGCAGCATCTTCACGGTCTGGGCGTGTTGCGGAGCGATCTGCCTGAGCACGTCTTCCTTCGAGGTTCCCGCGGGAAACGCCAGCCGTGGTGAGACGGCAAGCGCTGCCGCGGTTGCCAGCGCGCTGTGCATGAACTCACGCCGGTTGATCTCATCGCCACCGGTAATCGGGACATCTTCGCGCCGCGAATCCATTTCGCCTCCGTTAAAAGCAGGTCATTTGTAGGTCAGGAGCGACCGCGCCGAGGCTGCCGGCGGGTCTTCTTTTGTCGGGCGATTGCGAGAGCCTTCACAGCCCAGACGCGCAGAGCGTCAGGATCCTCGAGCACGTCCTCCGGAAGCTCGTAGTACTGCATTGTGCCGCCGGTGTCCCCGAAAGGGCGAAACGGGCCCATCCCGCGCGTTTCGAAATCAGGACGCGTCGACTCGTCCGCTTTGAAGTACAGCGTATCATCCGCGATCAGCGCGAAGAACAGTTCGCCGGAGTAAATGCCGACGCCGCCAAACATAGAGCGCGCGCGGATTCCCGGCACGGCTCTGCTCAATTGGTCGGTAACGAGAACCTGGAAGCTGGAGCTGACTGCCACGACCTGAAATATGAAAGGAGTAGTGAGGTCTAACGCCCTCGTTCAGCTGCAAACAGGCCAATCAACATTAAGGCTGGCCGCTCAGTTGGGTGAG
>DASTTD010000294.1:0-9221 GCA_035760325.1 Gemmatimonadaceae bacterium | reverse complement strand
TGAATGCTGCCCGCGCCCTGCCACCAATCCCCTCCCAATGCTAACTTCCACGCGAACCGGCCACCCGCACCCCGAGAGCTCTTGGACAAGTTCCAGAACTTCATCCTCATCGCGCCCGTTTTGCTGTTCTCGGTGGTCGCGCACGAGTACGCTCACGGTTACGCGGCACTTCGCCAGGGCGATACGACTGCGTACTCCCTTGGTCGTCTCACCTGGAATCCGCTGCCGCACATCGACCTGTTCATGACGATCCTGCTGCCGATGATCACGTATTTCACGACGGGGATCGCGTTCGGCGGCGCCAAGCCGGTTCCGGTCGTACCGCGCAACTACAGAAACTTCAAGCGCGGCGACATCATCGTATCGCTCGCCGGAGTTACGACGAACGTACTTATCGCGATCCTCTGCATTCCGCTCATCATGCTCGTCGGTATCGTGGGCAGCGCGATTCCGGCGCTCACGGATACAGGGGCGCTGCTGCAGCGGATGCTGGTTTATGGAATAATCATCAACTTGGCTCTCGCGGTGTTCAACCTCATTCCCATCCCGCCCCTCGACGGCTCGCACGTTTTCAAATATCTCCTGCCCCCCGCCTGGGCACTGAATTACCAGCGCCTCGGCGCGCAGGGACTGCTGATACTATTCCTTCTCATCGCGTTCGGCGGACCTGTGCTCCGCATCTGGTTTACGCCCGTGTTCGTGCTCAACAGGCTCGCGACCCGCGCAGTGTTCCCCTTCATCCTGCCCAGCCAATGGACGATGTAAGCCTGGTGAGAGCGGAGCAGCCGCAATCGCAAGCGTTTCTCGTCGACCTCGCTGAATTCTCGGGACCACTCGATCTGCTTCTCTCGCTCATACGCGACGAGCAGATCGACATCTACGACATCCCGATCGCCAGGATCGCCGAGCAGTTTCTCGCGCGCATCTCGACGCTCGAGCTCGACGAAGCCGCCGACTATCTGGAGATGGCCGCGCGTCTCCTCCGCATCAAGGCGCAGATGCTCCTTCCGCGGCGTGACGGCGAGGACATATGGGATGATCCCCGCGCGGAGCTGGTGCGGAGGCTCCTGGAGTACCAGCAGGTCCGCGAAGTCGCCGACGTGCTCGAGCGCCGCAGCGAGGATCGCCGCAGCCGGTTTGCCCGCGCGTACGGGCAGCAGGCCGACGTTCTTCCCGTCAGCGGACCACTGAGGATCTCGCTCCCCGAGCTTCTCGGTGCGGTCGACCGGGTTCTTCGCCTCGCCAAAAAGCCGCACGTCCACGACGTCGTGCCGCGTGCCCTCGATGTCGACGGCGCAATCGGAATCGTGCGCGCGCTGATGGCGATTCGCTCCCGGGCGCAATGGAAGGATGTGCTGCCGAGGGATGCGGAGCCGTGGGAGATCCTGTCCGTGCTTCTCGCGCTCCTCGAGCTCGCAAAACGCGGTGAGCTTCGCCTGAGCCAGGCGCGCGCGTTCGCCGCCTTCGACATTACCCGTGACCCCGCTAGCGAAGCTGCTTGAGGCCGCGCTCTTCGCGAGCGCGGTGCCCGTTCCAATCGAGGACCTTCGCGGCGTTGCCGCGCACGGCGACGATGGAGAGACGACGCTCGACGAGGCGCTCGCCGAGCTGCGCGCGCATTACGATGACGAGGGGCACGGAGTCGAGCTGGTGGAAGTCGCTGGCGGCTGGCAGATACTCACCCGGCCCGAATACACCGAGGCCATCGAGCGTGCGCAGCTGGCCCGGCGGCCGCAGCGACTGTCGCCGGCCGCGCTCGAGACGCTCGCGATCATCGCCTATCGCCAGCCAATCGAGCGAGGCGAGATCGAGGAAATACGAGGTGTAGGCGCCGGCGCCATTCTCAAATCGCTGCACGAGCGCGGCCTCATCGACGTAGTGGGGCGCGGCGAAGGCCTGGGCCGGCCGCTGCTCTATGGGACGACGTCCGCCTTTCTGGAGCAGTTCGCCCTCCGCCACCTGGAGGAGCTCCCTCGCGCCGACGAGCTTGCAATCGCGCTGCGCGCGATCCATCCGGCGGTACCGGAGGCGGTCGCTACCGTCAAGGAGAACGGCGAGGGGCCGGCTCGGGCAGACTGATGGCGGAAACCATGCGTATTCAGCGCGCTCTCGCGCGCGCTGGCATCGCTTCAAGGCGCTCCGCCGAAGAGCTGGTCGCCGCCGGCCGTGTCCGCATCAACGGCGAAATTGCTACGACCGGCCAGAGCGTCGATCCGACGAGTGACCGGATCACCGTCGACGGGAAAGGCGTAGGCCCGCCTGCCCCGTTGCGCTGGATCGTGCTGAACAAACCCGGCGGCGTTCTCACGACGCGCTCGGATCCCGCCGGCCGGCGCACGGTATTCGACATCGTCCCTCCCTCGCCCGGCCTGACCTACGTCGGTCGACTCGATTACATGACCGAAGGAGTATTGCTTCTCACCACCGACGGTGATGCGGCTCACAGGCTGACGCATCCATCGAGTGAGATCGAAAGAACGTACGTTGCGACCATGCGCGGGGACGGCGGCGATGCGGCACGCGCGGTCAAGGCGGGTGTACAGCTGGAGGATGGGTTGCTGGTGCCGCGTGAGGTGTCCGCTTCGAGGCTTGCGCGCGGACTCTGGCGCCTCGAGCTCACCATAGCGGAAGGCCGTAACAGGGAAGTCCGGCGGCTGTGCGAGGCCCTGGGGCTGGGAGTCGAGCGACTGGTACGAACACGTTTCGGCCCGGTCAAGCTTGGCTCTCTCGAGCCGGGACACACTCGTCCGCTTACCCCGCGGGAGCGCGAGATCATCACCGCCCTCGGCAAGGGCGGCAAAATTCAATCAGAGAACTCTCAGAGAGGAGCAGGGCGTGAACGCACAGGCCGCAGCAGCCGCTGACGCAGCGATGGTGCAGGAAGTCGTGCGACAGGTCGGCCGGCGCATCGTCGGGCAGGACTACATGGTCGAGCGGCTGCTGATAAGTCTCCTCACCGGAGGCCACGTCCTTCTCGAAGGAGTTCCAGGACTCGCGAAGACGCTCACGGTCCGCACGATGGCCGAGACGATCAACACGACGTTCAGCCGCATCCAGTTCACCCCGGACCTTCTTCCCGCCGATGTTGTCGGTACACAGATCTACGACCAGTCGAACGGAAAATTCTCCGTGAAGAAGGGACCGATATTCGCGAACGTCATTCTCGCCGACGAGATCAATCGCGCGCCTGCCAAGGTTCAGGCGGCGCTGCTGGAGGCGATGCAGGAGAAGCAGGTCACGATCGGGGGAACCACGCACATTCTCGAAGAACCCTTTCTGGTTCTGGCCACGCAGAATCCGATCGAGCAGGAGGGCACGTACCCTCTTCCTGAAGCGCAGGTAGACCGTTTCATGATGAAGCTGCACGTCGGCTATCCGTCGCGCGATGAAGAGAAGGAGATCCTGCGCCGCATGGCGGGACTGGAGCCGATCGAGGTCCAGCGCGTCGCCACACCGGCAGCCATTCTTGCCACGCGCCGCTACATCGCCGAGCTCTACATGGACGACCGCGTAGTCGATTACATCGTGGAGATCGTGCATTCCACGCGCAATCCGGAGGAGGCCGGACTGGCTGAGCTCAAGCCGCTCATCGAGTTCGGGGCGAGCCCGCGGGCGACGCTCTCCCTCGCGCAAGCATCGCGCGCGCACGCGTTTCTGAGGGGTCGGGCGTTCGTGACGCCGGACGACGTGAAGGCGATCGCGCCGGATGTCCTTCGGCACCGGGTCCTGCGCACCTACGAGGCGGAGGCCGAAGAGGTCACGAGCGATGAGATCGTCGACCGCATTCTGACGGCTATCCCGGCACCGTGATCGGAAAGTGGCGGCTCCGCCGGAAGCGCGGCACACCAGCGCCGCCGCGCACTCCCGAAAAACCAATGGGAGTGCCGCCCGAGATTCTCCGGCAGGTGAAGCTCATCGAGCTGAAGACCCGGGGGCTCGTCAACTCGGTTTTCACCGGTGAGTACCGCTCCGTATTCAAAGGGCAGGGAATGGAATTCTCCGAGGTCCGCGAGTATCAGCCAGGAGACGAGGTACGCTCCATAGACTGGAACGTGACGGCGAGAATGGGACGCCCGTTCGTGAAACGCTTCATCGAGGAGCGGGAGCTCACCGTCATGCTCCTCGTCGATCTGTCGGGGTCCGAGCGGTTTGGAACGGTACGGCGCTTCAAGAGCGAGCTGGCGAGCGAGCTCGCGGCGGTTCTCGCGATGGCGGCCGTGCGCAACAACGATCGCGTCGGCATCGTGCTCTTCACCGATCGCATCGAGCACGTCGTGCCGCCGCGGAAGGGTAGACGCCACGTCCTCCGGATCATTCGCGATCTCCTCGCCTTCGAGCCGGTCGGGCGCGGGACCGATCTGGTGGCCGCGATCGACTACACCGCGCGCATGCTGAAGGAGCACGCGATCGTCTTCATTGTTTCCGATTTTCTCTCACCGGACATCGATCACCCGCTCAAGCTCATGGCGCAGCGACATGACGTCGTTGCGGTAACGGTCGAAGATCCGAGCGAGCGTGACCTCCCGGACATCGGCGTCGCGCGGCTGGTGGATCCGGAGACAGGCGACACGTTCGAGGTCGACACGAGTCATCCGGCCGTGCGTGGAGCCTACGGCGCGCGGGTGGGAAAGGAGAGGGAGGAGCGGAAGCACCTTCTGCGGAGGCTGGCGATCGATGAAGTTGCGGTGCGCACCGAGGCGGGAGTGGTCGAGCCGCTGCTTCGTTTCTTCCGCTCCCGCGAAACACGGGCGAGGCGGCGGTGATCCACTTCGCGGCAGCCTTTCTTCTCCTGCAGGCGGCTGTCACGCAGTCCGCGGCGGATTTGCCGGTGAAGATGGGATTCACGATCAGTCCGGACACCGTCCTTATCGGCCAGCCCTTCAATCTCCTGGTTAAAGTCCACGCCCCGAAAGGAGTGCGATTCGAGTTCCCCGTTGGTCCCGACACGGCGGTGGAGAACGGGGTTCGACCGATCGAGCTGCGAGGTACGCGTGCTGTAACGATGCTCGGCGATACGGCGGCTGCGCTGTATCGACTCGTCGCATGGGACATCGGCACGCAGCCGCTTCGCATCTCCGATGTAAGAGTGAGCGCCGGAGGAGTGGAGCGGCGTGCTCCGCTCGCCAGCGCTTCGGTCTTCGTGCGATCGGTCCTTCCGGCCGACACCAGTCTGCGAGTTCCGAAGCCGGCGCGTCCCCTGATCGTATTGCCGGTCTTCAACTGGTGGCCGTGGATCGCGCTCGCGATCGCGGCCATCGTGAGCGGACTGCTGTGGTGGGCGTGGCGCCGGTATCGCAACCGCCCCCGACCACCGGTCGATCCGTACGTCCGCGCGCAACGCGAGTTCGAGAGGATCGAAGCGCGCGGGTTGAGGGACGGCGTCGACGCCCGGGAGTACCTCGCGGACATGGTCGACGTCACCAGGGAATATCTCGCTGCGCGAGTCGCGGGAGTGCGGCGCTCGGACACGACGTCCGAGCTTCTCTACGCGATGCAGCCCGAGCATGGAGTAGAGAGAGACCTTCCCGCGCTTCTCGGCAGCGCCGATTTCGTGAAGTTCGCCCGGGGCACGGTGGGGCTCGACGAAGCGGCGGCGGCCGGACGGAAGGCGCGGGAAATCGTCGACCACGTTGAAGCGCGGCTCAATCCCGAGTCCGAGCCGGGAAAGCGCGCCGCGGCGGCGCGGACGGAGCGCGCGGCGTGAGCGTTTTCGGGCTGTTCGACTTTTATACGCCGGAAGCGCTTTACCTGCTGCTCCTTCTCCCGGCGTGGTGGCTCTGGCGCAGGCACCGCCGCAAAGACGCCATCGTCTTCTCACGCACGGTGGTTCTCGCCGAAGGCCCGGCGCGCGGCAGCTGGATACCGAAAGCCATTTTTCTGCTCAGGAACCTCGCGCTCTTTTTTCTGATTCTCGCACTGGCGCGCCCGCGGGCGGGAGCCAGGACCGAAACGCGCACGAGCGAAGGCATCAACATCGTCATTGCCATCGATCTTTCCAGCTCGATGCTGGCAATGGATTTCCGTCCGAACAACAGGCTGGAGGTTGCGAAGGAGAAGGTCAGGGAATTCGTCGCGCGCCGCACCTCCGACCGGATCGGAATCGTGGCGTTCGCCGGAGAAGCGCTCACCCAGGTTCCGCTCACGACGGACTATCCGGTGGTGATGCAGGCGGTTGCGAACCTTCAGGCCGGCCAGCTCGAGGACGGGACCGCGATCGGGACCGCGATAGCGACATCCGCAAACCGGCTGCGCGATGCGCCAGGCCGCTCCCGCGTGATGATCGTTCTGACGGACGGCGTGAATAATCGCGGAACCACAGACCCATTGACGGCAGCGAAGGCGGCCGCGGCGTACGGCATCAAGATTTACGGAGTTGGCGTGGGCAGTGTCGGAATGGCTCCGGTTCCCGTCGGCCGCAGCCGCAACGGCGGGCTTCGGTTCGAATATCAACCCGTACGTATCGACGACGCGCTGCTGACCAACATCGCGCGGATGACGGGCGGCCGGTATTTCCGCGCCCGCGACGCTGCGGCACTGCGCACCACGTACGAACAGATCGACCGGCTCGAACGCACACCAGTCCGGTCATCGACGATCGTGAGGTACAGCGAGCTTTATCGCTGGCCGCTGGTGCTCGGAATTCTGGCGCTGCTCGCGGAGCTCGCGATCGTCGCGTGGAGGGCCCCGCTGCCGTGAGTTATCTGCGCTTCATCCAGTGGCCGTGGGGACTCCTGCTTGCCGTGGTGCTTCCCGTTCTCACTGCCTGGCTCGTCTCGTACGGACTGCAGGCGCGCGCGCAGCGTCTGTCGCGTCTGGGCACACCCGAGATGATTCGCCGTCTCGCACCGTCGCTGATGTCCCACCGGCGATGGACGGGCGTCCTTCGTGCCGCGCTCGCCAGCCTGCTGCTCGGCATCGCCTTCGCCGGCCCGCGCTGGGGCGTCGAGCGGACAGTGGTCAAGCAGGAGGGCGTCGACGTGGTGCTCGCGCTCGACGCATCGACGTCGATGCTCGCGGTCGACGAACGCCCCAGCCGGCTCGCGTCGATGAAGCAGGAGATCAACCGTCTTCGGGATGCATCGCCGGGGGATCGCTTTGCGCTGCTCGCCTTCGCGGGGAGAAGCTATATCCTGACGCCACTGACCGTCGACAATCGCGCGCTCGATCTGTTCCTCACCAACTTCGATCCGAGCATCGTGGGGCAGGGGGGCAGCTCCCTTGCGAGCGCGCTGCGGCAGGCAACAAACCTGCTCGCGCTGGGCAAGGGCGAAACCGACCAGGCCGTCGTTCTGATGAGCGATGGAGAAGGCTTCGACAACGCGGATGAAGTACTGAGCGAGGCAAGACGCGCCCGAGAGCACGGGATAACCGTGATCACCGTCGGGTTCGGGACCCCGGCGGGATCGACGATTCCGGTGATGCAGAACCGCGTCGTCACCCAGAAGCGGGATGAGAGTGGGGCGATAGTGGTCACGCGTTACCAGCCGGACCTGCTCCGCGCGATTGCGGAGGAATCGCGAGGAGTGTTCATCGACTCGCCTGA
Source organism: Gemmatimonadaceae bacterium (assembly GCA_035760325.1). Lineage (GTDB taxonomy): Bacteria > Gemmatimonadota > Gemmatimonadetes > Gemmatimonadales > Gemmatimonadaceae > UBA4720. Next base: position 1,678 of record DASTTD010000294.1, on the reverse strand, counting down.
GATGGACAGGGCAGGGAAAGTCCGTGTCGCGCTCGACAATCTCCAGGCGAGACCGAGATCACTTGTGTCCGGCGAGGACCTCGGGGCGCAGTTCCAATGGTTCCTGCTCGGCGCGCTGGTGCTTCTGGCGGTCGATACGTTCTCGCAGACCCGTCGCAGAAGACGGAAGGCGATCGCGGCGGCAGCGACGACGGCGGCATCGATGCTCATGATGGCCGGCTGCAAAGGGGAAGAGCGTGACGAGCCAGCGATCGTCTACTACAACATTGGCACTACGCTTCTTCAGCAGGACTCGCTCGCGGAAGCTGTTCCCCCGCTCACCCGCGCGTCGGATTCGAAGGACGCCGAGGTCAGGCATCACGCCCGTTTCAACCTCGGGCTCGATTACCTGAAGCAGGGATTGGCCGCGAGGGATTCCGCCGACCCTCCGCTCGACAGCGCTCTGTATCGTTACAGGCAGATCCTGGAAGTAGCCGTCGCCGATTCGGATTCGCGCTGGAACTACGAGCTTGCGCTGCGGAAGAAACAAGCCGGTGGCGGAGGCGGAGGGGGTGGAGGTGGCGGCGGTGGCGGTGGCGGCGGTGGTGGACAGAACCGCCAGCCCAACCCTTCACCCGCATCCAGTGCGACTCAGGCCCCGGCCCCGCGTCCGATGCCGGGGATGACGCCGCAACAGGCCGAGGCGATTCTCAACGCCGCTGAGGATCGCGAGGCGGACGTGCAGGGAGACCGGCAGAAGAAAAACGTTCCCGCTCCTCCGAGAGGAAAGGATTGGTAGCTTGGTGATGCCATGCCCCTGATCACCATTCTTCCCAGCGCGGTGGCGGACCAGATCGCCGCCGGTGAAGTGGTGGAGCGGCCATCGTCAGTGGTGAAGGAGCTGGTCGAGAATTCCATCGACGCCGGCGCCAGCGTGATCGAAGTCACTGTCGAGGACGGCGGGCGTAAGCTCGTGCGCGTGAGCGACGACGGCTCGGGAATGGCCGCGGAGGATGTTCCGCTCGCGCTTGCCCGGCATGGTACGTCCAAGATCTCCAAGGCCGCCGATCTGGTGGGCGTCGGCACATTCGGATTTCGCGGCGAAGCGTTGCCTGCCATCGCATCGGTCTCGCACTTTCAGATCGATACATCGCCGGCGGACGGCGAAGGAACCTCGATCCGGGTGGTCGGTGGAAAGATCGCCGCTCCCGAGCGTGTAACGCGTCGTCGCGGCACGACGGTGTCAGTGGCCAATCTTTTCTTCAATGTCCCAGCTCGTCTCAAATTTCTTCGCAGCGCGCGATCGGAGTGGAGAGGGGCGGTGGAATCCATCACCGCGCTGGCGATCGCGAAGCCGGGCGTTCGCATCAATGTCGTGCACGATGGACGCAACGCTCTCACTCTCCCGCCGGTTGGGAGCGTTCGCTCCAGGCTTGCCGCTGTCTGGGGGGGACGATATGCCGAGGACCTCCTCGACGTCGAGGACGTCGCCGGACCCATCCACGTCAGCGGCCTGGTTCAGCGTCCCGCGGATGTCGGCACCTCCACGCGCAGGGCCTTTCTTTCGATCAACGGTCGTGCCGTGCGCGACGCCGGTATCGCGCGGGCGGTAGAGACGGCCTATCGGTCCACCATCGTCGCCGGCCTCAGGCCCTCGTTCTTTCTGCACGTGACCGTTCCCGCCGACGCGGTCGACGTC
>DASTTD010000293.1:0-5535 GCA_035760325.1 Gemmatimonadaceae bacterium | reverse complement strand
CGTGTTCTCGGCGTCGGAGTCCTACATGATCGAGGACGGGCGCGTGACCTATCCGGTGAAGGGCGCGACCCTGATCGGCAACGGGCCGGATGTGCTGACGCGCGTGTCCATGATCGGCAACGACCTCGCGCTCGATCCCGGGATCGGCACCTGCGGCAAGGAAGGCCAGAGCGTGCCGGTGGGCGTGGGGCAGCCGACGATGCGGATCGACGCGCTTACCGTGGGCGGCACGGCGTGAGCGCGCTGCCGTCCAACGCCACCGCTTTCCTGCAGGACGCGGATGCCGTCGCCGCGGCGATCCCCGACGGATCCTCGATCGGCCTGCCGCCGGACTATTCGCTCGTCGCCATGGCGGTGGTGCGTGCGCTGGTGCGGCGCAAGGCGAAGCATCTGAAGCTGCTGGGCGTACCGGTACTCGGGCTTTGCGCCGACATACTGATTGGTGCGGGCTGCGTGCGGGAGGTGGAGACCAGCGCCGTGACACTGGGCGAAGCGGGCCTCGCGCCGCGGTTCACCGCGGCGGCGGAGAAGGGTGCGTTGAAGATCATCGATGCCACCTGCCCGATGGTGCATTCCGGGTTGCAGGCGACGGAGAAGGGCGTGCCGTTCATGCCGTTGCGCGGGGTGCTCGGGTCGGATCTGGTGAAACACCATCCTGACTGGAAGACCATCGAGAATCCTTATGCCAAGGGCGATCCGATCATCCTGGCGAAAGCGATCGTGCCCGACGTGGCGCTGTTCCACGCGCGCTGGGCGGATGAGGCGGGCAACGTGTGGGTCGGGCGGCGACAGGAGCTCGCCACCCTCGCGCATGCGTCGAAGGCCTGCTACGTGACCTATGAAGAACTGAAGCCCGGCGACATGCTGGAGGACGAAATCCTGGCGCCGGGGTGCATCTCGTCGGTGTACGTCACCGCCGTCGCGCCGGCGCCGCGCGGAGCGTGGCCGTTGGGCGTGCTCGGCGTGTACGGCATCGACGATGCGCACGTGATGCAATACGCGAAGCTGGCGAAGACGGCCGAGGGATTCCGCCAGTATCTGGACGAGTTCGTCCTCAAGCGCGTCGCAGCGTGAACTACGCGAAGGAAGAGCTCCTCGCCTGCGTCATCGCGCGGCTGATCGGGGACGCGAGGCACGTCGCGATCGGCGCGGCGTCACCCATTCCGGCAACCGGCGCATTTCTGCTGAAACAGGGCAATCCTTCTCTCAGGATCTCGTTGCTGCAGAAGCGCTCTGGCAACCCGTTCACCACGGGCTCGCGCGAGCTTTTCGATTTGGCGGGACAGGGTCGCATCGACGTCTTCTTCCTGGGCGGGGCGCAGATCGACGGCGAGGCGAACATCAACCTGGTCGAGGCCGAAGGGAAAAGATTTCCCGGCTCGTTCGGCTCGGCATTCATGTACTTCTCGGCGGGGAAAACGATTCTTTTTCGGGAGGAACATTCACCGCGCGTGCTGGTGGAGAAGGTGGATTTCGTCTCCGCGCCGGGGTGGAGCCCGCCGGGGGTGGAGCGGCGCGGCGGGCCGGCGGCGCTGCTGACGGGGAAGGCCTTGTTCAGGTGGCGGGCGGAGAAACGACGGTTCCTGCTGGAAAGCGTGCACCCGGGATCGGGCGCGGAGGACTTGCGCGAGGTTACCGGGTTCGACTACGACGCGCCTGCGCAGGTGCCTGAAACGGCGGCGCCGACGGAGGCGGAGCTGGGGTTGTTGCGGGGGTCGGTGGCGGGGGTGATTGCGGAAAATTATCCGGAGTTTGCGCGGCGCGTATGGGTGGCGAGCCGCTCAAACCACTCTGGAGCCGCATCGTGACCAGCCGCGCCCATGTTCTTCTCTGGACCGACTCGACCGCTGCCTATCTCGATGCGATCAAGGCGGCCGGCCTGGCCGACCGTGTCGTGATCGAGAGCTTGCCCCGAAAGGAGAAGCCTTCTGCAGACCAGATGGCCCGGACCGAAGCGCTGATGGCCGACGCTGTTCCGCCGGGCCTGTTGCCGGCGATGCCGAAGCTGCGCTGGGTCCAGTCCATGACTGCCGGCGTCGAGGGCTGGCTCGCCTTGCCCGACCTGCCAGCAAATCTGACGCTCACTTGCGCCCGCGGGACGCACAGAGAAGCGATGCCGGAAAACATCATCGGCGCGCTGTTCTATGTGGCCAAGCCCTACGCCGCGGCCGTCGAGAGCCAGAAGCGCGGCAAATGGGTCCACACCATCGCGCAGCCTCTGACCGGCAAGACCCTCGGCATCCTCGGACTCGGCGCCATCGGCCAGGATGTCGCGCGCATCGCCGCCGTGCTCGGCATGCGGGTGATTGGCACCAAGCGCCGGCCAGTGCCCATGGCCAATGTGGGCGAAGCCTTGCCCCCCGAACGCACGCGCGAGGTGCTGGCCCAGTCCGACTTCGTGCTGGTGCTGTTGCCGGCGACGCCCGAGACCGACAACTTCATCAACACCGAACGCTTGGCAATGATGAAACCCGGCGCCTGGCTGCTGAATTTCGGCCGCGGCCACGTGGTCAAGGACGACGACCTGGTCGCTGCGGTGAAGGCGAAGAAGATCGCCGGCGCCATGCTCGATGTGTACCGGCAGGAGCCGCTGCCGGTAGACCATCCGTTCTGGACCACCGAGGGAATCATCGTGCTGCCGCATATCGGAGGACCGCACCCGCAGCGCGACAAGTTCGTCGCGCGTCTGTTCGCGGACAATCTGGGCCGCTACCTGGACGGAAAGCCCCTCAAGGAAGTGGTGGACCGCAAAGCGGGATATTGACCCGAGCGATCGTTCACCCGGCGAATCACCGCGTCTGGCCGAAAGCTAACCTCCGCGAACGTCCCCTTCCGACCCAAAGCGGACGCTCGCCAACCTGGGCAGGTCACGTAGCTTTGGCGGTGAGAAGATTCGGTGTGGCGTAGAAAAAACGCTAGGTTTTTAAACGTCGGCACAGAGAGCATCATGAACTACGCCAGGACGGGCTCTATGCCTCCTGATCTGGCAAAGAAGCTCGGAAAAGCGACCAAGATAAATTGGAGATTTCTGCTTAACCGGGTCTAGCGAAGGATAGGGAATTCGTTCGCGTCCGTGCCGCGAAATGCGCGCGCTTGCAATGCGCGCGCTTGCGGCGTGTTCGGGTCAGTGAGCATTGCTTCTCGCTATGATCGATCCTGGCCGCAGCTGCGAGCCCGGCACGCGACCTTATGGCAAATAAACGGCCTCCACTGGGTCCTCATCGCCGGCGCGGTCGCCGCCGCCTGCGGGGTCGTCGCCGCGCTGACTGTGCCGGCCGGCCGCACGGCCGAGCTCAAGCGCGTCGATCCCGCCCCCCGCCGTCGCCGCCCCCGCTCCCAAGCTCTGATTGGATCTTTCTTTAGCACCGCCCTCGGCGATTCCTTCGCATCACGTCGCACGGGCGAATGGGATCCTCTGAGCGGCTGGCGAGGGGTGCTACAGAAAGGATCCGAACACAGCTTTTCGTTTTGCTACAGTGAAGGCGTGACGCGACGGCCCTTTGCGCTCGCGCCGCTGCTCGCCGCGTGCGCGACCGCCCAGGAATCGAAACCCATGCCCAAACACACGAACCGGCTGGCCAGGGAGAAATCACCCTATCTGCTCCAGCACGCGCATAACCCCGTGGACTGGCACCCCTGGGGCCCCGAGGCGTTCGAGAAGGCCAAGAAGGAAGACAAGCCCATCTTCCTCTCGATCGGCTACTCGACCTGCCACTGGTGCCACGTCATGGAGCGCGAGAGCTTCGAGGACGAGGAGGTCGCCAGGGTCCTCAACGAGAAGTTCGTCGCCATCAAGGTCGACCGCGAGGAGCGGCCCGACGTCGACCAGATCTACATGACCGCCGTCCACGCCCTGGGAAACCACGGCGGCTGGCCCCTCTCGGTCTGGCTCACGCCCGATCTCAAGCCTTGGTTCGGCGGCACCTATTTCCCCAAGGAGGACAAGTTCGGCCGCCCGGGCTTCATCTCGGTGCTGAACCGCCTCGACGAGACCTGGAAGACGCGCCGCAAGGACGTCGAGGAATCCGGCCACCAGCTTGCCGAGCACCTCAAGAGCATGGCCGCCGCGCAGCCCGGGGCCGTCGAGCCGACGAAGGTCCTCGACCGCGGCTTCCAGATGGTCTCGCGGAGCTTCGAGCCCGCGCACGGCGGCTTCTCGCAGGCGCCGAAGTTCCCGCACTCGACGACCATCCAGTTCTGCCTGCGCGTCTGGAAGCGGACGGGCTCGAAGGAAGCCCTCCACATGGCCGAGCACTCCCTCGAGAAGATGGCCAAGGGCGGCCTCTACGACCAGCTCGGCGGCGGCTTCGCTCGCTACGCGACCGACGCCATTTGGATCGTTCCCCATTTCGAGAAGATGCTGTACGACAACGCCCTCCTCACGATCGCCTACCTCGAGGCCTTCCAGATCACCCGCAAGCCCCTCTACGAGCGCATCGCTCGAGAGACCCTGGAGTACGTCATCCGCGACATGACGTCGAAGGACGGCGCCTTCTACTCCGCCGAGGACGCCGACAGCGAGAAAATCGAGGGCAAGTTCTACGTCTGGAACCCCACGCAGATCCGCGAGGTCCTCGGCGACAAGGCCGAGCGCTTCATGAAGGCCTTCGACGTCTCCGACGAGGGCAACTGGGAGCCCCACGAGGAGAACCTTCCCAAGCACCAGAGCGTGCTGCGGGTCGTCGAGGAAGGGGATTTCGCCGAGGAGAAGCGCCTACTCTTCGAAGCCCGCTCCAAGCGCGTGCGCCCGGGGCTCGACGACAAGGTCCTGACCGCCTGGAACGGCCTCATGGTCTCCGCCTTCGCCAAGGCTGCGCAGGCGCTCGGCGACGTCCGCTACCGCGAGGCCGCCGAGCGCGCCGCCCGCTTCCTCCTCGACAGGCACCGCAAGGACGCTCGCCTCCTGCGGACATCGCGCCTGGGCGAGGCCATGCTGGACGGCACCCTCACGGACTACGCCTACTTCTCCGCGGCGCTGCTCGACCTCTACGAGACGACGTTCGATCCGGCGTACTTCGAGGACGCCAGGCGCCTCGCGACGAAGGCCGTCGAGCTCTTCTGGGACGCCCAGGCCGGCGGCTTCTTCACGACGGCCGACGGCGAGGCCCATCTGCTGGCCCGCATGCGGGAGGACTACGAGGGCCCCATGCCGTCGGGCAACGCCGTCCTGGCGCTCTCGTTCCTGCGCCTCTTCGGCTACACGGGCGAGGCGTCCTGGCGGGAGCGGGCCGAGAAGACTATCGGCTCGTTCAAGCAGGAGCTCGACCGCATCCCGATGGCCCACGCGTACATGCTGGTGGCCGTCGACTGGCTCCTCGGCCCCGCCCGCGAGATCGTGATCGCTGGACCGGAGCCCAAGCCGTTCCTGGACGCCGTGCGCGCCCGCTTCCTGCCGAACGCGGTCGTGGCGCTGGCCGACGGCCGCGCGGCGCTGCCCCTGCTCGAGGGGAAGGGGCCGGTGCAAGGAAAGACCGCGGCCTACGTCTGTGAGAACATGAGCTGCAAGGCGCCGGTGCCGTCGACCGCCGACCTGGA
>DASTTD010000292.1:0-2324 GCA_035760325.1 Gemmatimonadaceae bacterium | reverse complement strand
GAAACCGTTCCGCTGAGCAGTAAGCGGAGCTGTCCCCGAGTACATCGCCTCGATGAATCCATCGAGGTGGTCGATGGTCGAGTGCTTCGCGGTGATCGCGACATCCAGGCCTACGTCGAGCGGAACATGACCCGCGAACGGGATTCCGAGCCGGTTCGCCGTCGCGGCGAGAGAATCGAACGCCACGCGCGGAACACCGGGGTGGATCTTGAGCAGATCGTAGCCCGCTTCCTTCTGCGCGTTGACCATCTCGATCGCCTTTTCCGGCGAGGTGACCGAATTGCCGTTGAACGACGGGCCCGATGTGAGCAGTCTCGGCCCGAACAGCTGGCCATCGGCAATGCTGTCGCGTAGGGCAAGGTGCATCGGGGCGCCGAGCATCCCGCGCGCGGTCGTCACGCCGGCGAGGGCATACAGTGCGAGCGTGCGGTGCGCGTGGACCGCCTGCGCGGCGCTGGGCACGTGAGCGTGAAACTCGGCAATGCCCGGAATGAGAAACCTGCCACGGCCGTCGATCACAGCGGCTCCCGAAGGCGCCGTACGGGGACCGCCTACATGGGTGATCCGGCCATTCTCGATGATCACCGTCTGGTTGGCGAGGACTTCCTCACGATCCATCGGAATGACGGAAACACCCGTGATCGCAACGGCCGGCGAGGGACGCGCTGCCTGAGCGGCTGCCTTGTCTTCGGTGAACAGGCCGCAGGCGACTGCCAGCGCGGCGCAGGGAACGAAATAGGGGGCGCGGAACAAGAGGACCTCCGGTGTCTGCCGATGTCTGAATGCTGCAAGGATTCTGCGGCGCGGTTCGGCGGACGGCAAGCTCGCGCCGGACCTCCCCCGCTACCTAATTTCCATCCCATGACCTCGCGACGGGACACCGTCCGCGCGCTTGCCGGCATTGCCGCGCTTCCACTGCTGGGAACGGCGGGCGTCGACGAGCTCCTCGAAATCGGCCGACACGCGCATGAGCGCGCGGAGGCTCGCCTTTTCGCGGCGCCGCGCGCACTGACGGCGGAGGAGTACGACATCGTCGTTCAGGCGTCGGAGCGCATCATTCCGCGCACGGCTACGCCAGGCGCGACCGAAGCGCGCGTCGCCGATTTCATCGATGTCATGCTCGCCGACTGGTACGACAGCTCGGACCGCGAGCGATTCAAAGCGGGGCTGGGCGAGCTCGATGCCCGCGCGCGAGCGCTCAGCGGGATCGGCTTTTCCAAATCGACCGAGCGCCAGCAAACGGAAATCCTGGAGAAGCTCGACCGCGAGCTGCACGAGCAAAAGGAGGCGCGCGCACCCGGCGCCGATGACCATTGGTACGCCACGCTCAAATACCTGACGATCTGGGGCTACTACACTTCCCGCCCGGGGATCGTGGAAGAGCTGCGCGTACAGCTCCTTCCCGGCAAGTACGACGGCAATGCCGGCTACTGAGCGCGACTACGACGCCATAGTGGTCGGCTCCGGCATTACCGGAGGCTGGGCGGCGAAAGAGCTGTGCGAGCGTGGACTGCGTACGCTGGTTCTCGAAGCGGGGCGCGACATCGATCCGCAGCGGGACTACACCGAGCACGTTCCCCCGTGGGACATGCGGTTTCGCGGACTTGGCGACCGCCGCGCGATCGAAGCGAGACAACCCGTTCAGCGCCGCTCGGTGAGCTTCGACGAGCTCAGTCACGTTTTCTGGACGGACGACGTCGACAATCCATACAGCACGCCGGCCAACAAGCCGTTCGACTGGTTTCGCGCGCGGCAGGTCGGTGGCAAGTCCATCATCTGGGGACGTCAGGTCTATCGGTGGAGTGACCTGGATTTCGAGGCCAACGCCCGGGAAGGAATCGGAGTCGACTGGCCGATCCGCTACCGGGACATCGCGCCGTGGTATGACCACGTCGAGCGGTTCATTGGCGTGAGCGGAGAAGCGCTCGGTCTTCCTCACCTGCCGGACAGTGTGTTTCAGCCACCGATGGAAATGAACGTCGTCGAGGGCGCTGTCCGCGAGCGCCTCGGCTCGAAATTCGGCTCCGCTCGCCGGATGACGATTGGACGAGTCGCCGTGCTCACCCAGCCGCTCGAGGGGCGCGCGCCGTGCCACTACTGCGGACCGTGCCAGCGTGGCTGTATTACCCGCTCGTACTTCTCGAGTGTCAGCTCGACTCTGCCAGCCGCGCGCGCGACCGGCCGGCTTACGCTCCGACCCTACAGCATCGCCCACACCGTACTGTATGACGGGAAGTCGGGCCGCGCTTCGGGCGTGCGCATCATCGATGCGCGCACACGTACCGAGCACGAGTTCCGTGCGCGGGTGGTGTTTCTCTGCGCGT
>DASTTD010000291.1:0-8071 GCA_035760325.1 Gemmatimonadaceae bacterium | reverse complement strand
GACTATCAGCGTCGAGTTGTTCGGGCGGAAATTCGAGGCGTAGTACGACTGGAGATCGCCGACGGAGAGACCCGCGACAGATGCTTCCGTTCCGAGCAGGCGCGCTCCGTAGGGGTGGGTGCCGCCATACACGATCGCCGGGTAAGCAATGTTGGCGATCGCCGGCCCCCGATCCTTCAGCTGCAGGAGCTCCGTCAGCCGGGTCTTCCTGATCCTGTCGAACTCGTTGGCCGGAAACGATGGCCGAAGAGCGATATCAGCGAACAGTGCGAGCGCGCTGTCGAGCTGCGCGGTCGGAGTATGCAGCGACAGCGTGCTCGATTCCCAGCTGCTGCCCGTATTGAGACGGACTCCGAGGAAGGCCATCTGATCGGCGATTTCCAGACTCTGTCTGGTCGTGGTTCCCTCGCGCAGCATCGCGGCGGTGAGATTTGCCACGCCCATTTTCCCCGTGGGATCGGCCGTTCCTCCACTCCCGACGACGAGGATGAAGTCGGCAACCGGAAGCTCGTGGTGCTCGACAATCATCAGCTTGAGACCGTTGGGTAGCGCTCTCGTGATTATCGGCGGCAGCGAGACTTTTGGCGGCGGACCGAGCACCGGAGGATTGGTACGGTCAAAGGTCTGCGCGCCAAGAACGGAGTGAGCAGCCAGCAGCATCACCGCGCTCATTGTGACTCTACTGAGCGCTCTCATTGGGCGCCTCCGGCCGTACTAAGCATCAGCTCTTTTTTCCCCTCGGGAACGACGGTCAATACGACTTTTGGCTTCCCCAGATATGTTCTCGCGACTCTCTGAACATCGGCCACCGTTACTCTGTCGTAGCGCGCGGCATCCTGCTGCACATAGTCAGGGGTTCCGGCAAAATAATTGTACGAATTGAGCACATCGGCTTTGCCGAGGACGCTGGCGATGCGATCGAGGAACTGCGCGCGATAGGAGTTCTGCGCGCGTACCAGCTCGCGCTGGCTGATTCCGTTGTTGATGATTCCCGCGATTTCGGCCTGCACGAGGTTGTCGATATCAGCGGGCGCCTGTCCGGGCTTCGGCAGCACGTCGACCTGGAATTTTCCGGTCAACCGGCTGCTTTCCTGGAACGCCCGCACGCTCTGCGCAACCTGCAGGTCATAGACGAGCTTCTTGTACAGGCGGGAGTTCTTGTCGTTGGCGAGGACCTGCGCCAGGATGTCGAGAGCTGCGTCGTCCGGAGCAAAGAGCTTTACCGTCGGCCACGTATAGAACAGACGCGGCAGCTGGACCCTGTCCTCGAGGACCAGGAACTTGTCGTTCGGGATCACTACAGGAGGAACGCTGGTCCGTCTGTTGACCGCCGGACCACGAGGAATCGGGCCGAAGTATTTCTCCACCAGCCGCTTCGCCGTCGCTGGATCGAAATCACCGGCAATGGCGAGCGTCGCGTTGTTGGGCGCGTAGTAGGTGCGGAAGAAATTCCTGGTGTCTTCGAGAGTAGCCGCGCTCAGGTCGGCCATCGATCCAATCACCGGCCACGAGTACGGATGGCCTTTCGGGTAGAGCGCCGCGAGAATGGTTTCGTCGGCCCGGCCATAGGGCACGTTGTCGACTCCCTGGCGGCGCTCGTTCTTCACAACATCGCGCTGCAGATCTACCTTGGGGAGATCCATCGTCGGCAGCAGCCATCCCATGCGATCGGCGTCGAGCCATAGAGCGAGCTCGAGAGCGTTGGCAGGCAGGACCTCGTAGTAATTCGTTCGATCCTCGGTCGTCGAGCCGTTGTTATCCGCTCCGGCCGCCTCCAGCCATTGATCGAACATTCCGACCGGCACGTTCTGGGAGCCCATGAACATGATGTGCTCGAACAGGTGAGCGAACCCGGTACGCCCGGGCTGCTCGTCCCCTGAGCCAACGTGGTACCAGGTGTTGACGGCGACGATCGGCGTCGAGTGATCCTCGTGCAGGATTACCTGCAGCCCGTTGGGCAGGGTGTACTTCTCGAAGCTGATTCGCGGGGTCGCCTGAATACCCGTGGCCGCCGGGGCCGGGGTCGTGACGGGAGGCGCGCCAGCACACGCCGCGAGTAAGTATACAAATGCTACTAAAGGTCTGTTGGTCACATCTTCCTCTCGATGAAGAACGCGAGCGGGGCTTTTACCGACTCGCTAAAGATATACTTCCAGCGCTGCTCCCTGTTCGGCTCGATCGGACTGGTCCGGGTGGGCGACGTATAAGGGGTAAACCCGAAACGCCTGGCGAGGATCCGCAGCCGCAGCATGTGGAAGGGATCACTCACCAGCAGCGCAGTCTGGAGCCCCCTCACCTCGAGCATCCCGGCGACCGCTTTCATCGACTCGCTGGTCGTCCGCCCTTCGTTCTCCACCAGGATAAGGGTGTCGGGAACGCCGCGTTTTTTCGCGTAGGTCCGGCCGACCGCTGCTTCGCTGGTCGTATCGCCGATGCCCGTTCCGCCGGTCAGTATCAGGAGGGGGGCAAGGTCGCGCTTCCAGAGACCCAGGGCATGATCGAGCCGGGCGCGGAGAACCGGCGATGGCCTGCCCGCATACTGGGCAGCCCCGAGGACCACTATCGCCTGCGATGGTCTCGCTTCGTCACGCGCGCTCCAGATGAGAACCGCGAAGGCGGAGATGATCCAGAGCGTAAACACCGTGACCATCCCGAGGATCACCATTCGTCGAATGAAACGTACGACCCTTCCCATGTCTGGAAGCTATCCTAGAAAACATGGCGCGTGCGAGGCTCCGGACACTCCACGGAGTAGCCCTTCGCCGAGAGCGCGGTGCGGAATTCGTCCTGTACGACCGGCTCGCCATGCACCAGCCAGATCGGTCCCAGCCGCGGAGATTTTTCCTTTACGCGTCCCAGCCAGGTAGTCATTTCCGTCCGGTCGGCGTGAGCACTGTATCCGTTGATTATCTCCACTCGTGCCCGAAGCGGTACATCCTCGCCGAAGATCCGCAGCTCCGGCCTGCGTTCCACCACGCGCCGGCCGAGGGTGTGCTCTGCCTGGAAACCAACGACGAGAATGGTGTTTCTCGGATCGCCCGCACCCTGCGCGAGGTGATGCAGGATGCGCCCGTTCTCCATCATCCCCGCGGCGGCAATGATGATCATCGGTCCGCGAGCTCTGCCGAGAGCCTTGGATTCTTCCACATCACGGGTGTAGCGGAGCAGATCGAAGCGGAACAGCTCCTGAGCCTTCGTTACCATGTCTTCCGACTTGTCGAAGATCTCCGGATGCATCTCGAAAACGGTCGTCGTATCGATTGCGAGCGGGCTGTCGACGTATATGGGAATCGATGGGATCGCCCCCTCTTTCACCAGGCCGTGGAGAGAGTAGATCATCTCCTGGGTGCGGCCGACCGCGAACGCGGGGATCAGAACTCTCCCGCCCCGCCCAGCGGTTTCACGGACGACCTGTGCGAGCCTGGCTCGTGCTCCTTCGACTGACTCGTGATCACGGTTTCCGTAGGTGGATTCCATGATGAGCGCATCAGCCCCTTCCGGCGGAACCGGATCACGGATTATCGCGAGGCCGCTGCGTCCGATGTCTCCGGAAAAGACGAGTCTTTTCGTTTTCCCATCCTCCGTGCAGTCGAGGATGACCGAGGCCGAGCCAAGGATGTGGCCGGCATCGACGTAGCACGCGCTTACTCCCGGCACGACTTCGAAGGGCTTGCTGTATGGCACGCCTACCATCAGATCCATTGTCCGGACCGCATGCCGCAGCCCGTAGAGCGGCTCGATGAATTCCTTCTTCCGTTTCGCCAGAAACTCCGCGTCTTTCTCCTGAATGTGAGCGGAGTCCGCGAGCATCACCGCCGAGAGATCACGCGTGGCGGAGGTGGCCCAGATGGTTTTCGAGTACCCCTCGGCCACCAGGAACGGGAGGCGTCCCGAATGATCGATGTGGGCGTGTGAGAGCACCACCGCGTCCAGGTCGACGATGGGAATGGGCAGGGTGCGGTTCTTCTCCGCCGATTCCTGGCGCTTTCCCTGAAACATTCCACAGTCCAGGGCGACCGTGTGTCCGTTGACGTGAAGCAGGTGGCACGAGCCGGTGACTTCCCGGGCGGCCCCGACGAAGGTTATCTCCAACCCGTCAGCCTTCTGCTACAGCATCGCGCTGAAACAGAATCGTCAGTCGCTGCTCATCCTGGGACATGAGGGCCGGCTCCCAGCCTCCGCGGCTCCGCTCGTTCAGAAGATCGGTGAGAGTATCCTCGTCTTCGCGCGTGTGACGCGTGAGCTTCACGACCACAGCCTGGTATTCTTTCATCGGGAGTTAGAGATTTGAGCCCGTGAGCAGGAATTCGGTGAATCAGGGAATCCCGGGGCTGAAATGATCGAGCGCGTCAAGGAATTCCCTTCGCTGACTATTATCCGGCATCCTCTGGTCCAGCACAAGCTGACCATCCTTCGCGACCTCGAGACCGAGACCAAGCATTTCAAGGAGCTCGTGGACGAGATCGCGATGCTCATGGCATACGAAGCGACGAGCGAGCTGAGCATCGAGCCGAGGGAGGTTGAGACACCGCTCGAGAAGACGAAGGGCTGGCACATCAGTGGGAAGAAGCTGACTCTCGTGCCGATATTGCGCGCCGGACTCGGGATGGTCGAAGGAATCCTGCGGCTGGTGCCGTCGGCTCGCGTCGGCCATATCGGTCTCTACCGGGACCATGACACACTCCAGCCCGTGGACTACTACTTCAAGGTTCCAGGCGACCCCGCCGAGAGGGATTTCTTCGTCCTGGATCCGATGCTGGCGACCGGAGGAAGTGCGGCGGCCGCCGTCGCATCTCTGAAAAAGGCCGGAGCGACGCGAATCCGCTTTCTATGCGTAGTTGCCGCGCCCGAGGGCGTCAGGCGTCTCAGCGAGGCGCATCCCGATGTACAGATCTACTGCGCGGCACTCGACCGCGAGCTCAACGACGTCGGATATATTCTGCCCGGCCTCGGCGACGCGGGCGACAGGTTGTTCGGGACCCGGTGATCGTCCCGCGGTATGAGGTGATCTAGCCGAACCACTCCCGGGGATTGATCCGCTGCTGATCCGCGGCATCGACGATCCACTGCTGACCCTCAGGATCCGTCACCTCCGCCGCCACTGATTCAAACCACCGTGTGGAGCACTCGATATCCCCGACTCGCCGCCACAATTCTCCGACCAGATATGTGAGGATCGCTCTCTCGTTGCGCGGGACGCCGTCGTAAGAGGTCAGCACTTCCTCGAAAGCCCGGGCGGCGAGTCTTCTGAAATACCGTTCAGCTTCGATGTCGCCTTCGTCGACACAGCACCAGGCTGCTCGCAGGAGCAAGTCCGCAACATGGCGCGAATCAGCGCCCTGCCACCGGGCAACCTTTGCCGCCGCTTCGTATTTCTCGGAGCCCGCTATCAGCGAGGGATGGAGAGGCGTCAGCTCGCGGAAGATGTGCTGCTTGAGTACAGGGCTGACATCGGCTTCACCCCTGAAATCCGACTCCGCGCCGGAGTAGCCGCAGCCGCTGCACATATGAATGAGGTAGGCGAGCGGCTGGGTTCCGGCCGCCCTCTCGTGAAAGTCCGTCCGCTTGCCTCCGAAAGCATTGGTGGAGACCACGCTTTGGGACTTGAACTCGTTGTCGCACACGGGACAACGCAGCTCGATCTGACGTAGCGTGGTCATTTAATTCGCCCCTCCCCATCGGCTAAACGCCTCAGGAAATCAAGAGGGAATATTTGTGCCAGTTTTTATTTTCTTTTCGAGGATGTCGGTCTTGTTGGGAGTTTAGGGCGATTGTATCTTCTCGCATCGCAAAACGGCGAAAGGCTTCCCACCCGCGAACTGGTCGTTGATGCTCATCAACCTACTGCCCGACTTTTTCGCCGTTCACAACAGTACAGACCGTGTCGCCGCCTATCTCCGCTACTTCGAAAATCACCGCCGTTTCCTTGAAGCCTACTGGCACAACTACGTCCTGGATCCCTCAGGGCCGCACTTCATGGAAGTCGTTCGCTCGGCGGCGCTTGCGAGCCGCGTCGACCTCCGCACAATGCTCGAAAGAATCGATGTCGTGTCCCTGGCGAGGAATACGGAGGAGCAGTGCAGGACGCTGCTCGACATCGACAGCGACCTGGACGTCTACCTGATGGTTGGAGTCGGCGCCGCCAACGCCGGCGAGCTGGTAATCGATGGAAAGGGCGTCGCTTTCGTGTGCCTCGAGCATTTCACGAGTGTCACGAACCCCGAAACCCAGGGTCTTGGACTCGATCCCGAGCTGATTCCCCTCTGGCTCGGGCACGAGATCGCGCACACCGTCCGCTATACGTCGCCCACCAGCAGAAGCGAGATGAAGCAGCTCGTCGATGAGACCGGAGGCTACTACTCCTACTGGGAGACAGGCCGGCGGGCGACTCTTCGTGAGCTCATGATCAACGAAGGTCTGTCGATCCACGTCTCCCGCGCGATCAGCCCGGGCCACGCGGCGTGGGAGTACTACGGATACACGAGACGGGAGTATGCGACGGTTCGCGAGATGGAGCCGCTGATGACAAGGTCCATCAGCAGCGAGCTGGAGCGCGCGGGGCTTGGGCTCCGACTCCGCTATCTCTCGGGTGGGATGAGCGACGACGCCCGTACTGTCGACCGCCAGGTCTTCCCCGAGCGCAGCGGCTACTTCCTCGGCGCGAAGATGGTCGAGCCCGCGGTCAATTCACGCGGGCTGTCATGGGCGGCTCGGGCCAGCGCGAACGAGATCACTTCGATCTCATCTTCGTCGTCGAGCGCGGCTTCCGCGTAAGCCGGGGCACGCAACTATTTCCCCACACAAAACGAGCTGAACACGCGGTCGAAGACGTCGTCGACGCCGACAGATCCGACCAGCTCCTCCAGCGCTGCGACCGCGGCGCGCAGATGAACCGCTGCCACCGTGGCAGGCAGTTTTTCCTCCCGCCACGCGTGCTCGAACCGAAGCAGCTCCAGGTGCGCAGCCTCGATCGCGTGACGGTGTCTGGCGCTCGTCAGCATGGGGAGTTCCGGCTCGATCTCTCCCTGACTTGTTCGCAACGCTTCGTCGATCGCCGCGAGCAGCTCCTGAAGCCCTGTCCCGCTCTCCGCGCTAACTGGTACGGTGTTTTCCGGCAGAGGGATATCGTCCCTAGTTGATACTAAATCGATTTTGGTCCGAACGGGTACGATGGGAGCAGAGGACCTGGCACTCACGAGGCGGATGGTTTCCTCCAGCCTTCGATCGTCGTCCGCACACGCGAGAACGATGTGCGCCGCCGACAGGTACCGCTCGCTTACCTCGATGCCCATCCGTTCGACCGTGTCGCCGGTGGATCTGAGGCCGGCGGTATCAACGAGCCTCAGCGGCCACGTTCCCCCGCCGATCACGGCTTCAATGGCATCGCGAGTAGTGCCGGGAGTTTCCGTGACGATCGCGCGTGATTTGCCGACCAGAGCATTGAAGAGGGACGATTTTCCAACGTTCGGCGCGCCCGCGATCACGACAACCGCCCCCTCCCGGATCAATTCTCCCACCGATCCCGTGGCGAGCAGCTTCTCGAGCGACCCGGTCAGAGAACGGATCGCGCCATCGATTCTCTCCCTCGGCACCGGCCCATCGTCTTCCTCGGGAAAATCGATGTCGTAGGCGATGAGCGCCTCGAGCCCGATCAGATCCTCTCGCAGCGCCAGCAACCGGCGGGACAAACCTCCGTCGAGCTGCCCGAGCGCCGCCCGACGCATCGCATGCGAGCTGGCGTCGATGAGGTCGCCGATCGCCTCCGCCTGGAGGATGTCGAGCTTTCCATTCAGCACCGCCCTGCGCGTGAACTCTCCGGCGTATGCCTGGCGTGCACCCGAGGAGATGAGAGCGGCGATTACGGACGCCGGCACCAGAAATCCGCCGTGAGTGGAAATCTCCACTATATCATCGCCAGTAAACGAGTCCGGCCCCGGAAAAACGGTTACCAGAGCCTGGTCGAGATGTTCACCATGGCTATGAACAGTGCAAAGTCTGGCTTCACGCGGCTCGGTGCTCCACGGAGTTACGTGTCTTGCCGCGATCGAAAATGCTCGCGGCCCGCTCAGGC
>DASTTD010000290.1:0-2765 GCA_035760325.1 Gemmatimonadaceae bacterium | reverse complement strand
GCCGTTTCGAGGACCGAGACCTTCAGCTCGTTGTGATGGTCGCGAACCCGCGCCACCTCGCCCCATGGCTGCGTCCAGGTGTTGTCTACCGTGTTTCTGCTGCTGCTGACCAGCCTGAGGCTGTCCCGGAGCGTTCGCGCGCCGCGAAACTCGAACCCGAGCCTCGAGGGTAGCATTATTGTACGGCCGTCGCGCTGAAGCGTATAATAGAGAAAGCCCTCGCGGACATCGACCGTCACGACATTGCGTCCGTCCGGCGATGCGAGCCTGAGGCCCGCCGGGCCCTGGCGGTCCTGCGAAATTGCGGGAACGGCTGACCCGGCAAGCGCCACACAGATGGTGGCTAAAACCTGGGAGCGATTTATGCAGCGAATTCCGGTGTGCATCAGTTCTCCAATGATTGAGTCGATTGGGCGCGCGCGCGTTCCCTTCGCCCTGTTGATCGGACTGCTCCTGGCGTGTGCGCCTCCGAGAACTTCTCCCGTCGGTGACGTCGATCCAATGTCGCCCAAACCGACACCTCCCGCCGGAGTCACCGCGGACGACATCGCCCGCTCGCCCACAGTCTCGATCGAGGACCAGCTCGCCGCCAAGTATCCCGGAGTATGGGTTTCACGCTCGCCCGACGGCGGCCTCGCGATTCGCATGCGCGGCAAAACCAGCGTCAACGGTAACAATGCGCCGCTGTATGTGATCGACGGCATCGCGATTCAGCCGGGCTCCAACGGGGCACTCTCCGGAATATCCCCGTACGACATCGCCTCGATCGAGGTGGTGAGGGATGCCACCGGAACCGCCATGTACGGAATCCGCGGCGTGAACGGAGTCATCATCATCAAGACGAAGAAACCGGTTCAGTGAGCCAAGTGGTCGTCTGACGCTCCGTGGCCCCGGCTCAAGGCTGTTTCCTTCTGCGGTGAAGCGTCCCGCCGCGTGCTCACCTTCCTGACCACGAGTTGCCCGACCTTACGGCCCTGGGTTATCCCTTCCTCGATGGCCATTGGGTAATGTATCCCGCCGTAGAGACGGCTGATGGCAGCTTCAGCCGCCGCCTCTTTGAACGACTTGAAAGATCGCACCGGCAGCCCGTACTCGAGCTCGGTGCTGTCCGCAAATGTCAAGGTATCTCCGAACTGATCGCTCAGAACCTCAGCAGCGGCGGTGGAGATTACGCTGTGGCCACTTGTGTACTCAGGAAACGGGGGCGTTTGCAGGAGCGGCTCCCACTGCTCGTCGATCAACGTATTGATTACCGTCTCGGGCCGGACGAGACTGCTTCTGTATTTCTCGTCCCAGCTACTGATGAACCCATCTGCAAGGGCGACGGCGGTCCGGGCGTAGGCTTCGGAAGAGCGCATTAGATCCGCGCCGGATTTGCGCGAAGCGATGCCGACTATCCCCATCCAGTGGCCACCCGGGGTGATTTTCTTCGTTGCGTACATTGCGTGACCACGCACATTCATGACGTAAGGGTTGCAATCCCAGAATCCCGCGATCTCTCTTTGTGCATCCGTCAGCTGCTGGCGTGCGTCGTAGACCGCCTTGACCTGCCTGAAAAACGGGCTGCCTCGCGCCGTATCGTATGGCACCGGCGGATTCGGCCGAAACTGTGAGGAAGAATCCATCACGAAAGGTCGCAGTTTGGTCCAGTTCGGCTCGATCGCATCGATATAGGCCGGCGGGGTCGGCACCCATCGACCTGGCTCCGACATGACGCTGAATTTCGGATAGCCCCGCGTCTGAGCGAAGTTGTCCTTCGCCGCCCACGCGAGAATGTGATCCGCGACCTTCTCACCATAGGTCAGTGAGCGCCGGAACACCGGTTCGGGTATGCGGTCGCGGAACCGATCGGCCATCGCAAGGCGTAATGAATCCATGCGTGCTGTCGAGAACGTGAGGGCTTTCCCGACCGTCATGAATGCGTGAATGCCGGCGAGCGGCAGGTGTACCTGGGAATCGGGAGCGGCGCTAGGAGCTGGGAGCGGCGTCAGCTCGTTCACCTGTGCGGCCAGCGTCCTGTACTCCGGATGTCCGTGCCGCAGAGTCTCGTAGGCTGCTACGCTCGCGTACGCGTACACCCGGCTCGACTGCGGGGGGCTGAAGATGTCGTATACGATCACGCTCGTCAGCTGATGCACTGCCGTATGCAGCATCTCAGCGTCCGAGTCTCTGCGGGCATCCGGGCGGGCGCAGCCGAGGACGGCTAGGCCAAGGAGTCCGGCCAGGAAGGTCAACTTGGAACTCATTTACCGTTCCCCCTCGCAGCGGAAAAAACTAGCGGCGGATCATTGTTCCGAGTAACAACGAACAAATCACCCCTGGCCGTCCGCACCCGTTGAATATCCCGCGCTTGCCCGGGCACGAAGAACCCACTGTCACGATTGAGCACCGGAGCAAAGGCGCCTTTCCCATCCCCGCGCAACAGCATCCCGTACCCCGCGCTCATCCGGCCGATTTCCGGCTTCACGCCATCGAAGTTTCCGGCGAGCAGCAGGTCGGGCTTTCCATCACGGTCGAAATCGTCGCTGAGAATGCCGTACACGGGCGCAAACTGGGCTTCGTGCGGCAGCGGCACCAGCGTGAACGATCCGTCCCCATTATTGCGCGCAAGAGCCGTCTGGAAGGTGTACGCCTGCCTGACCACGGCGTCGGCGAGATCCGCCGGCGGGAAGATGTCCGTTATCGTCTGCCCCGCGAACTTCTCATAGGTGAGGTAGCGCGCCTTCAGGTACGGAAGTGACTTGATGAGGTCGTCCCGCAGCGGC
>DASTTD010000289.1:0-2466 GCA_035760325.1 Gemmatimonadaceae bacterium | reverse complement strand
CTACGGCGTCGCACTCGCAGACCGCCAAGACCTGTCAGATGGTCAACGGCGTGATCACCTGCACCTGATCAGGCTCAACCTGGTCTAAAGGGAAATGGAGCGTCGAAAGGCGCTCCATTTTCTTTTTCCGCGGTCATTTCGTTACGCAGGCGAGCCGGTAATGACACCAGCTCGAGGCGTCCCCTGTAGGATATTCGCGTGGGAGCATCCGGGATGAGGGGTTACACCCTCGTTGAAATCATCGTTGCGATGGTCGTGTTCGCGACCGGAGCACTGAGCCTCGCAGCCGGGAGCGCAATAGTCGCGCGCGAGATGCATATCAACGGCATTCGCGCCGAAGCGGCAAGAGTGGCGACCAGCCGCCAGGAAATAGTCGGGTCTACGTGTCGAACCGCCGTATCGGGGAGCGAGGCGCGCGGCTCCATCCAGTCGAGGTGGACAGTCCTGCGGATTGACTCGATCCGGCTCAGCCTGGCCGGAACGGTTTCTTATCACAGCCCCCGTGGCGCCCGTAGCGAATCCTATTCAGTGACCGTCGGCTGCCGATGATCACCCATTCCGATCCACGTGGATTCTCGCTCGCCGAATTGATCGTCGTCATCGCGCTGTCCGGGCTGATCGGTGCCACGGCCGTAGCGGCCATCCTGAATCAGCAACGGTTCCAGCGAGATGCGAGGGAGGTCCTCGACACGCGGCAGGGCGTACGCGACGCTATGGAGGTATTGGCGACGGACATCCGGGGCTCTTCGTCAGCGGATACGATTCGTCTCATGGCTGACTCGGCTCTCGAGCTATTCACGAGTATTGGGGCTTCCGTGGTCTGTCGAAAAGTGTCTGCTACGGCCATCACGCTCGCCAGCGAATCCGGGTCCGGCAACACCCTTTCCAGCTTTCTCACCACTCCGGATACAGGAGACATCGCACTCGTGTTCAGGCACGCAACCGGGGATGCAGACGGCCGATGGGACCGGCACCGCATTGTCGCGTTCGCGCCAACCCCACGGGCTCTCGGCTGTCTCGTCGACGAAGGCGATCCAGCGGAAGGCTTTGTGTTGACGGTACAGGATCCTTTGAACGCTTTACCCGGACGGGGCGCGCCAGTTCGTTTCGTCCGGCGCGGCCGGTACAGCCTATACCGATCGTCCGACAGAAAATGGTATCTGGGCTATCGTCGCTGTAATGCGCTTGGCCCGTCGGTGTGCGGGGCGATTCAGCCCATCAGTGGGCCATATCTAGGGCACAGCACGGATGAAACCCGGACGGGGTTCCTGTTCGAGTACTTCGATACCCTGGGCAATGAAGTCTCAGGCGCCGAGTCGCTCCTCTCCATTGCGAGAATCGACATAACCGCCCGGGCCGAAACGGCGCGGCTGGGCCGGGCAACCGCCGACTCCGAACTGGAATCAGGGACCGCGTCCGTTGCTGTCCGCAACAGGTAGCTTGGGTCCGGGCCACCGCACACTTATAGGTGGGCGAGGGGCGCACGGTCGAACCGGATGGCGCCGCGGCTTCGCGCTTGCGTCCGCCCTGCTCGCCATAATTCTGATCACGGCAATTCTTGCCGCGCTTTTCTTCGCCGTCACCGAAGAAACCCGGACCGGCTCCGCGATCGCCCGTCGGGACCATGCCCTTGGCGTTGCCGAGTCTGCGGTCGAAGCCGGTCTCGATCACCTGCGCGCGCGGAATCCGGATTCCTTTGCGGTCGGCGCCGTTGAATCCCACTTGATGGACGTGGAGGGAGCGCCGGCAATGCTATACGCCACGCGTCTCGATTCCAGTCTTTTCTGGCTCGTCGCCGCGGTCGGGAACGAGACAGACCCTGGCGCGCCGGCGAGACGAATCGGCGTCCTGGCGAGCTCGGTTCGTGACGCTTCCGATTCAGTAACGATCGTCCGGGTGACCCGTCGCGGGTGGTCGGAGCTTTTCTAGGCGACCTGGGGCCACCGTTACTTTCGTGCCAATTGAATCGTGTCTAGGGCTGAACCATGCGTGCCGGAGCGCTCAAGGCATATACCTGCCCCGCGGTGGCCCCACACGAAATAAAGGCATCAGTCACGAGCACTTTTCTTTCTCATGAAGGGCCACGATGGCGTTATTCGGCCGGAAGAAGACCACCATAGGTATCGATATCGGCTCCGGCCTCGTAAAGGTCGCCGTTGTCGATCATTCGAAGTCCTCGCCGGAGCTCGTGAGGGTAGCGATCGCTCCACTCCCTGACGACGCGATCGTCGACGGGGAAGTGATGGATCCGCACCTCGTTTCCGATGTCATCCGCAGCACGATCGAGTCTGTCGACGCCAGCACCAAATCGGTAGTAGCAGCGGTCGGCGGTCGCGATGTGATCATCAAGCGGATCAAGACCGAGCGGGTGAAGGAAGCACAGGCCCGCGAGCTGATGCGCTGGGAAGCCGAGCAGCACGTTCCCGATGTCGACTCCGTCGAGCTCGATTTCCAGATTCTCGACGA
>DASTTD010000288.1:0-10254 GCA_035760325.1 Gemmatimonadaceae bacterium | reverse complement strand
CGCCACCCTCCATGACAGCCACGACCGAGTTCGTCGTTCCCAGGTCGATTCCAATTACTTTATCAGCCATTCTGTAACCTCTCTTGCGGAGGGAGCCGGTCCGGCTCGTGCATTTCCAGTGCTGCAACGTGGTTTTCTGGGCGCTTCCTTCGTCCCACTCTGGCTAAGGCAAGTGCAAGGCCGCGCTTTTATGCCAATTCTGCAGGGCAAATGATTCCTCTGAGCGACAATCACCCCACGCTACGCGTACCTCTGATGACCTATGCCATACTGGCGGGCATTCTGGGGACCTGGTTCTTCGTCCAGGGTGCGGGTTTCGACCCTTACGCCATGGCGGTGAGTGTCTGCAACCTGGGGATGGTGCCGGGTGAGCTGACCCACATGGCGCCGATCGGCACCGCCGTGCCTCTCGGCCGTGGCCTGGCCTGCGTCGTCGACAACGCGCCGATCAACGTGCTGACCCCATTCACGTCGATGTTTCTGCACGGCGGCTGGGGACACCTGGTCGGCAACCTCATGTTCTTCTGGGTGTTCGGGAACAACGTCGAGGACAGCATGGGACGCATTCGCTTCCTGCTGTTCTATCTGATCTGCGGGCTTGCCGCCGCGGTCGCGCACATCATGGTGCAGCCGGCATCGCCGCTCCCCACAGTCGGTGCATCGGGAGCGATCTCCGGTGTGCTCGGCGCCTATCTCGTCCTGTACCCGAGGATCCGCATCAACATGCTGTTCATCTTCGTCATTTTCTGGAAGGTGATCGCCATACCAGCGTGGGTGGTGCTAATCTTCTGGTTCCTCTGGCAGCTGTTCGCGGGGATTCCGGAGCTCACGGCGGTGAGGCCCGATGTCTCCAGCGGCGTCGCGGTCTGGGCTCACATTGGGGGCTTCGTGGCAGGATTCGTCCTCGTCAAGATCTTCGAGAATCCGATGCTGGTTGCGCGGCGCGCGATCCCGGGCGAGCGATGACGGACCATTCGCTGTTCATCAACCGCGAGCTGAGCTGGCTCGAGTTCAACGGCCGCGTCCTGCATGAGGCATTCGACGAGCGGAACCCGCTGCTCGAGCGCGTGAAGTTCCTCTCGATCTTCAGCACCAATCTCGACGAGTTCTACATGGTGCGTGTGGCGAACCTCCGCCGTCAGGTTGCAACAGGCCTCTATCACCTGCCGCCTGATGGAATAGCGCCCCCCGACGAGCTGGTCGCGATCAACAAGCGTGTCTCCGAGCTGCTGGCGATGCAGCGGGACTGTCTCTACAACAACCTGCTGCCGGCGATGGCGGAGCACGGAATCAGGCTTCTCTCGATGGAGGACCTGACCAAGGAGGAGTGGCAGACGCTGGACGCGTTCTTCGAGGCGCAGGTCTTCCCCGTGCTGACGCCGCTCGTGATCGACCCCGGCCATCCGTTCCCGTACATCTCCAATCTCTCGCTGTCCCTCGGCGTCCAGATTTTCGATCCAGTCAGCGGCAACGAGCGGTTCGCGCGGGTGAAGGTGCCGAAGAGCCTGCCGCGCTGGGTCCCTGTCGGTCGCCGGCATCACTTCGTTCCGCTCGAATCGCTGATCGGCGCCAACCTGACCGCGCTCTTCCCCGGCATGGAGATACGCGGCTTCAAGTGCTTCCGCGTCACCCGCTATTCCGATCTCGAAGTCGATCAGTCGGGCGAGCAGGACGACCTTCTGGCAATGATCGAGGAGCAGATCTTCCAGCGCCGATTCGCCGAGATCGTGCGCATTGAAGTCGAGCCGGGGATCTCACCGACGCTACGCAGCCTTCTGGTCGCCGAGCTTCGCGAGGATCAGCCGCCCGAGATGCCGTCGCTGACCGAGAATGAGCTCGTCGAGACCGGGCCGCTGCTGGATCTTGGCGATCTCATGGCGCTGGCGTCGCTCGATGTCGCGGAGCTCCGGGATCCACCACACCTGCCGGTGACCCCGGAGGAGCTGCGCGACACGGCACGATCGATTTTCGACGTCATGCGGGAATGCGACGTTCTTCTCCACCATCCGTTCGACTCGTTTTCGAGCTCGGTCGAGCAGTTTCTCAAAGCCGCCACGCTCGACGAGAACGTGCTCGCGATCAAGATGACGCTTTACCGTACCTCGGGAGATACCGCGATAGTCCGCGCGCTCACCGAGGCGGCGCAGCGGGGCAAGCAGGTGGCGGTGCTGGTCGAGCTGCAGGCGCGATTCGACGAGGCGAACAACATCACGTGGGCGCGCACGCTGGAGAGCTTCGGGGTGCACGTCGCGTACGGGCTGCCAGGACTCAAGACTCACACGAAGACGACGCTCGTCGTACGCAAGGAGGCGGACGGAATCCGCCGCTACGCGCACATCGGGTCGGGCAACTACAACTCGAAGACGGCGCGGGTGTACACCGACATTGGACTTCTGACGAGCAGTCCGTCGCTTGGCGCGGACCTGACCGATCTGTTCAACGCTCTCACCGGCTTTTCACGGCAGAAGCTCTATCGCAAGCTCGTCGTGGCCCCGGCGAACATGCGGCTGCGGTTTTTGGAGATGATCGTGCGCGAAGCGCACCACGCGCGCGCGGGGAAACCGGCGCGAATCATCGCCAAGATGAACGCGCTCGTGGATGCGGAAGTAATTCATGCGCTGTACGCCGCGTCGCAGGCGGGCGTTGAGATCGACCTGATCGTACGCGGCATCTGCTGCCTGCGGCCGGGAGTGGCGGGAGTGAGCGAAAGAATCCGGGTCGTGAGCATCGTCGGACGGTTTCTCGAGCACTCCCGGATTTTCCATTTCGCCAACGACGGCGCCCCCGAGTACTACTTCGGGTCAGCCGACTGGATGCCCCGGAATTTCGACCGGCGGGTCGAAGCCGTCGTCCCGGTCGAGGGCGAGCGGCTCCAGGAGCGGATGCGCTCCCTCCTCGAAGCCTGCCTCGCCGACGACCGCCAGAGCTGGGATCTCGCGGCGGACGGGACCTACACGCGGCGCACCCCCGATCCCGACAGCATTGGCCTTCACGAGCTGCTCATGAAGGATTCGTGGGGCAGAACCCGGCCCGAGCAGCCCTGCGGTCCGGGAACCGACAAGACCAGGAGCGTTGCGGAGCCTCAGTCGGCGGCGTCGCCCGCGTCTTCGTAGGTAAGGACGGCGCCGTCCGGCGCCACGATCTCCACTTTCGTGTCGGCGATCTCGGCGAGCAGATCTGATTTCCGGCTCGCTCCCCAGAGATCGAGGCGCATGCTGAGCGCTTTTGGATTGGGTACAGCGGTGATCCGAAGCGCGCGTTTCGTCCATCGCACCTTCAGGTGCTCTACGGCGCCGGCGTGTCCGCGGTCGAACCCATCGGCGACGCGCAGAATCGCCGAAAGGCGCCGGATCTTCGCCTGCAGCTTCGCGTCCAGGCTCCCGAAGTTGGCGTGCTTCGCCTTCGGCTTCGCTCCGCGGTGATAGCGCGCGACGTTGGCGACGGCGATCTGCTCGCGGGGATTCATTCCCATCAGCTGCGCGTGCTGAATGAGATGGTACGAGTGCTTGTGGTGCTTGTCGTAGTTGATGTGATAGCCGATATCGTGCAGGAGCGCGGCATCGGCCAGGATCTGTCTCTCCATCGGAGCGCAGCCGAGGCGGGCGCCGATCGCGTCGAAGAGCTCGAGCGCCAGCCGCTGCACGCGCGTCGCGTGCGGCTCCTCGAAGTGTGATCGCTCGGCGAGGTCCCTGACAGAACGCTCACGTGCTTCGCCCGGGTCGGCGGGAGCGGGGATTACTCTCGCCGCTTCGAGAAGAATCCCCTCGCGGATACCATACGCTGAAACGACGAGACCCGTGACGTCGAGCCGGGCGAGAACCTCGGCGGCAACGGCGAAGCCGGCGACGATGATGTCGGCGCGCGCCGGGGTGAGGCCGGGGACCCCCTGGCGCTCGCTTGGCGACATGTTCAGCAGCATGTCGACGATGTGCTCCAGCTCGACACGCGGGACGACCGTTCCGTGCACGGTTCGCGCGCTATCCATCCCCGTTCGCGCGAGGTGAATGCTCGCGAGGTTGGTGAACGTTCCTCCCGATGCGATGACCTGTGCTGACCGCCAGTGTTTGGCGGAGAGATGCTTCCTGAGCTCGCGTCGGACGTGCTTGCGGAGACGTTGCATGCCGCGCTGCGGGGTTTCGCCGGCAAGGAACTGTTCGGTCATGCGAATCGCGCCCATTGGAAGCGAGATGAGCCGGTCCACGAGCCCTTCCGCGCTCAGCACTACCTCGAGTGAGCCGCCGCCGATGTCCATGACTACGGCTCTCCCCGAAGCGAGGTCGAAGTGCGCGAGCGCGCTCAGAAAGCTGAGTCTCGCTTCGTCGCTGCCCTGGAGGACTCTCACGCGCAGCCCTGTCTGCTCGCGTACGAGCGCAAGAAAGGCGGCGCCGTTGGAGGCCTCACGCACCGCGCTGGTTGCCACGACTTCCGTTCTCTTGGCCCCCTGCTGCTTTGCCAGCGTGGCCATGCGGCTGAGGGCGGCAAGGGCATTCTGAACGGCGATCTCACTGAGAGCGCCGTTACGCTCGAGCCCCGCGCCCAGCCGCGGCGATGCCCGCATTTCGTCGACGACGCGAATGCTGCCGCCGGGAGAGACATCCGCGATCGTCTGCCGGATCGAGTTCGATCCGATATCGATGGCCGCGATCCGGATCTCCTGACCGGTCTTTTCGCTGGCTGATGTCGGGCTGACGGAGAGGCGAAGAGGGGAAGTCATGTCAGCCGCCGCGCGTCACGTTATCGAAGCCAGGTTGCCCTCTTTGTAGTGATGCTTGATCTGCTTTCCTTCGGCCAGATAAACAGCGTCCTCGCCGATGTTCGTCGCGAGGTCGGCGATGCGCTCGAGATTGCGGCTGACCAGCAGGCGCTGCAGAGAGGGCGTGATCGTCGAAGGATCGCCCATCATGTGCGTCAGCAGGACGCGGAAAACCGAGTCATGGAGTGCATCGACGACGTCGTCCTCCCGGCAAACCTGGCGTCCAAGGGCGCCGTCTGCGCGAAGGAAAGCATCGAGCGAATCGCTGAGCATCTTCCTGGCCCGGCGGGCCATGTCCTCTATCTCGGGCGTTGCCGCGAGCTTGAGGGTCTGCTCCGCTTCCGACCCGCCCGAAATGAGTCGGAGCGCCGACTCGGCGATGTTCACCGCGTGGTCTCCCACGCGCTCGAGGTCGTTGGAGACCTTGATTGCGCCGATGATGAAACGGAGATCTCTCGCCATCGGCTGTTGCAGCGCCAGCAGCTCGACACCGAGCTGCTCGACCTCGACTTCCAGGTTGTTGAGCTCCGCGTCTCCTTCAATCACCAGCTCCGCTTTCTCCGCGTCCCTGGTGAGAAGGGCATCGACGGCGACCTCGGTGCGCTGTTCAGCTATCTGCGACATCGTCAGCAGTCGCGCCTTGAGAGTCGCAAGCTGATCGTGAAAATGCCGGAAGCCGGTGCTCGCGGCTGTCTCAGGAGTCATCCAAATCTCCCCGTGATGTATGCATCGGTCTTCTCCTGTTCTGGGCGCGTGAACATCCGCTCAGTCGGGCCGAATTCGATCAGCTCCCCGAGAAAAAAGAACGCGGTGTGATCGGAGGCGCGAGCCGCCTGTTGCAGGTTGTGGGTTACGATCATGATAGTCAATTCCTTCTTCAACTCGTAGAGCAGTTCCTCGATTTTCTGAGTCGCAATCGGATCCAGGGCGCTGGCCGGCTCATCCAGAAGGAGCAGCTCGGGACGGTTGGCGAGCGCGCGCGCTATGCATAACCGCTGTTGCTGGCCGCCCGACAACCCGAGAGCGCTCTGGCGAAGCCGATCCTTGACTTCGTCCCAGATCGCGGCGCGCCGCAGCGAGGTCTCCACTACCTCGTCGAGATCCTTCCGGGCAGTAATCCCGTTGATGCGCGGACCGTACGCAACGTTGTCGTAGACGGATTTCGGAAACGGATTCCAGCGCTGGAACACCATGCCTACGCGCTGGCGCAAAGCGACCACGTCGAGGTCGCGGCGATAGATGCTGCCGCCATCCAGGTAGATGTCCCCTTCGTGGCGTACACCCGGGATGAGCTCGTTCAACCGGTTTATCGAGCGCAAAAAGGTGCTTTTTCCGCATCCGGAGGGACCGATCAGCGCGGTGATCGAGCGGGCGGGAATCCTGAGGGAGATTTCCTTGAGCGCCTGCTTTTTCCCGTACCAGAAGGAAAACGCGGCGGCTTCCAGCGTTCCCGAATGCTCGTCGGTGGTGGCCGGAACATCGCGGCCGGCAGCGGCGGTCATCCGAACCGGCCGGTGATATAGGCTTCGGTCCGCGAATCCTGCGGCGCGGTGAAGAGCTCTTTGGTCGGAGACGTCTCGACGAGCTCTCCGGAAAGCAGAAACGCGGTTCTGTCGGAGACGCGGGCTGCCTGCTGCATGTTGTGGGTCACGATGACGACGGTCACGGCGTCGCGCAGCTGATAGACCAGCTCTTCGACGATCTGCGTGCTCAGCGGATCCAGCGATGCCGTCGGCTCATCGAGCAGCAGCACCCGCGGGCTGGTTGCGAGCGCCCGCGCAATACACAATCGCTGCTGCTGTCCACCCGAGAGAGCCATCGCGCTTTCGTCGAGGCGGTCCTTTACCTCGTCCCACAACCCCGAGCGCTGCAGGGACCCTTCGATGAGGTCGTCGAGCTCGGCTCGCTTGAGCTCCCTCAGCGCGCTGCGTGACAGACCCGCCGTAACGTTCTTCCTGATCGACAGCGTAGGAAACGGCGTGGGTCGCTGAAAGACCATGCCGACGTTACGCCGCACCGCGATAGGGCTCACATCATTGCCATAGATCGGATGCCCGAACAGCTCCACCGATCCTTCCACTCGCGCGATCGGAACCGTCTCGTGCATCCGGTTCAGACACCGGAGCAGCGTCGACTTCCCGCACCCCGACGGTCCGATGATCGCCGTGACCTCATTGGCGAAAAAGGACATCGAGATGCCATGCACCGCGGCGATATCCCCGAAATAGGCGGACAGGGACCTTGTGATGAGCGCGGCTTGCGGTGTCGCATCGAGCCCGGCACCTCGCTCCTCGCGGAGCATCACCTCAGTCAACCGGGCCTCCGAATTTGGAGCGAGTCACCGCGCGGGCGACGATGCTGATGATCAGCACCATTCCGATCAGGACCAGCGCGCCCGCCCACGCCAGGGCGTGCCACTCCGCGTACGGGCTGATGGCGTAAGCGAAAATCTGGAGCGGAAGCGCGGCGATCGGCTCGTCGATCTTGGTGGACCAGAACTGATTGCCGAGCGCGGTGAAAAGGAGCGGCGCAGTCTCACCGGCGATCCTCGCTATGGCGACGAGGGCGCCCGTAACGATGCCGGCCAGAGCGGTCCTCAGGACAATGGCGAGGGATGTCCTCCATCGCGGGTAGCCGAGCGCGAGCGCCGCCTCGCGCAGCGAGTTTGGCACGACGCTCAACATTTCCTGGGTGGTTCTGGTGACCAGGGGAATCATCATCGCTCCCAGCGCGAATCCCCCGGCAAGCGCCGAGAAATGGCCGATGGGTCGCACCAGAAACTCCCAGGCGAAGATGCCGAGGACGATGGACGGCAGTCCGTTCAACACATCCGCCAGGAAGCGGATCACGTTGGCGAAGCGCGTCCCGCGATTCTCCACCAGGAACAGTCCACCACCGATTCCGAGCGGCAGACCGACGGCGCACGCGATGCCGATGAGTATGAGCGTGCCCACGATCGCGTTTGCCATGCCGCCACCCGCCTCTCCAACCGGTTGCGGCATACGGGTAAAAAAATCCAGCGAGATCGAAGATGCGCCTTTCATCAGCAGGTGGAACAGGATGAGCACCAGCGGAAGCGTGGCGATTATGGCCGCAATGTAGGTGAGCGAGATCATGACGCCGCTCACGACGTGCCGCCTCTGGATCAAACTCATGCCCGCCCGCCTCGACCGACCTGCCACACCAGCCATCGCGCGATGGCGTTGACGATGAGGGTGATCGCGAACAGCATGGCGCCCACCGCCATCAGCGCGGAGAGGTGGAGATCGTCGGTTGCCTCGCTGAATTCGTTCGCGATGAGCGATGCCATCGTGTACCCGGGCGCGAAGAGCGAGGCGGAAATCTCAGGCCGGTTACCGATCACCATCGTGACCGCCATCGTTTCACCGAGAGCCCGACCGAGGCCCAATATGATTCCGCCGACGATTCCGGATCGCGCGAACGGAATAACGGCGTCTCTTATCATCTCCCAACGCGTAGCGCCGAGCGCCAGAGCTGCTTCCCGCTGGGAGCGTGGGACGGCGAGCAGCACTTCTCTCGCCACCGCGGAGATGTAAGGGAGCGCCATGATCGCCAGGATCACGCCGGCAGCCAGCATGCTCGGTCCGTATGCCGGGCCCGAAAAGAACGGAGTGTTACCGAGATGAAGGGTGTCCCGCAGAAACGGCATCACGTTCTCGCGGAGTATCGGGAGGAGAACGAAAATTCCCCATAAGCCGTAGACGACGCTGGGAATGGCGGCGAGCAAATCCACCAGGAATGCAACCGGCTGCCGCAACCAGCTGGGCGCGAACTCGGAAAGAAACACCGCCACTCCGATGGCGAGCGGCGTGGCGATGACGAGCGCAACGGCCGAGGAGACCAGCGTGCCGTATAACGCGGGGGCAGCGCCGAACTTGTGAGCGCCGACATCCCAGACGCTCGACGTGACGAGCGAGATCCCGATTTCCGAGATTGCCGGCCACGCCGCGATCCCCAGCGCGACCGCGATGAGGACGACCAGAAGCGGTACCGACATGGCGCAGGCGGTGATGGCAACCTTGTAAATCCGGTCGCCAGCCGCGGAGCTTCCCATGTTGACGCGACGCCGGTCCTTCGCTCTCCACGGCAGCCAGCCATGGGGAACGGGACGGTCTTCCCGCGCCGCGAAGCTGACTCGCGGCGCGGGCGGTGCTGCCGGCTCAGTCATCTGCCGGGCGCGACAGCGATCGTCGCAATCCTCGCTTTCAGATTGGCCGCCATGGACTCGGGGATCGGCGCGTAGTCGAGAGCCGCGGCCTGTGACTCACCCTCGGTCAGAGCCCAGTTCAGAAAGTCGACCAGCTTCTTCGCCTTCACCGGGTCTTTCTGGCGCTGGTAAATCAGTAGCCAGGTAAATGACGAGATCGGATACGCGCCGGGACCGGGAGCGTTGACGATGGATATGCGGTAATCGGTGTTCGCGGGGAGGTTTTGCGCCGCGCCAGCCGCTGCGGCGGTCACGGCCGCAACTGATGGCATGACGAATTCGCCGTTACTGTTCCGCACTGCCGCCGTCGACAACCCGTTCTGCTTCGCATAAGCGAGCTCGACGTATCCCACGGAGCCGGGCGTCTGCTTTATCTGTCCGGCAACTCCTTCGTTGCCCTTCGCACCCAGCCCGACCGGCCAGCGTACTTCCTTACCCCTCCCGGGGCCTGCCCTCCATGCCGGGCTTACCGACGTGAGATAGTCGGTGAAGACATAAGTAGTCCCGCTGCCATCCGATCTGTGGACGACGAGCAGGTCGGTGGCGGGAAGTCGGACACCCGGATTCAACGCAACGATTCGCGGGTCGTTCCATTTGGTGATTTTTCCGAGGAAGATGTCGGCAATTACGTCAGGCGTCATCTTCAGTCCGGAGGGGACGCCGGGAAGATTGTACGTAACGGCGTCCGCACCCAGCACGGTTGGAATGTGCAGAATCGGGCCGCCCTTCGCGCGCTTCATCTCATCGTCCGTCATCGGGCCGTCGGTCGCGCCGAAGTCCACGGTCTCCTCGGAGATCTGGCGGATGCCGCCACCCGAACCGATCGACTGGTAGTTGATCCGCACGCCGGTTTTTGCGGCGTAATCGGAGAACCACTTCGAATACAGCGGAGTGGGGAAGGTAGCACCAGCGCCAGTCAGATCGACCGATCCGCCCGACGCCGCGCGCTGGCTGTCGGCCGTCGTTCGGGGCTGTTCGCTTCCGCACGCCAGCACTGCGACCAGAAGCAATGCTCCGGGGATGATTCTCACTCGCGGCTCCTTGCTGATAGGCTTGAAAGTACCGAACAGGAAAAGTTAGAGCTGCAGTCAGTGCCTGACGCGAATATGCACGTAACGAGATTGTCACGACGCCGTGCTAAAGCGCAACTCGGGCGGGACACCTGTTTGTCCGCGCATCATCGTGACGCCTCCGTTGCGCGAGCGTGGTCGTTTCGTCACACGAGTCCGGCAGCTTTGGGGCAATTGAAGAAACAACGGATCTTCATCCCCGA
>DASTTD010000287.1:0-11949 GCA_035760325.1 Gemmatimonadaceae bacterium | reverse complement strand
ACGAGGGGATCCATGTGGAACCGCCGTGGCCAGACCTGGCGGTTGAGCACATTGTCGAGCGCGACGAGACTCATACCGATGTGGTGCGCCATGTAGGTGCAGACGATCGTCTTTCTCGACCCGGCAGACGGCCTCGTGTAGTCGAGAGCGTCGCGGAAACCGTACGGCCCGAGCGCGCCTTCGCCCTCGAGCACGGCAAGGTTTCTGAGCGACTGGTGCGGCTCCACCAGCATCGCGAGCAGCGTCGCGTATGGAGCGACGACCAGCTCCTTGCTCAATCCCCGCTTGAGGGCGAGGTCCGGCACGCCGAAACCGCGGTACTGGTAGGTGTGAGCACGATCCCGAACGGCGTACGCCGACTCCGACACTCCCCATGGCACGCTGCGCTCGACTCCGTAAGCGATCTGGCGCTTGACCGAGCCCTTGTGCGTCTGGTCGAGCAGCGTGAACGGAAACGTCTGCATCACCAGCGCCGGCATCAGATACTCGAACATGCTTCCGCTCCACGAGAGGAGCGTCCGCGTTCCGGCGGTCGCGGTCAGCTGCCGGCCGAGCCTGAACCAGTGGTCGACCGAGACGTCGTCCTTCGCGACCGCGATGAACGACGCCAGCCGCGACTCCGACGCGAGGAGATCGTAGTAGGAGTTGTCCACCGTATTGCTGCCAATGTGGTAGCCGATCGTGAAGAGCTTCCGCTTTTCATCGAACAGGAACCGGAAGTCCATCTCCACCGCGTAAGCGTGGGCGCGCTCCGCGATCGCCTTCAGTCGCTTTGCATCCTCCGGCGTGCAGGTCGGATCCTTGAGCAGCTCGTAGCATCCCTGCTTCAGCGCAATGAGATGCCCGGCGAAATTGCCGCTGTCGACCGTGGAGACGTACGCGGGCTCGAGCACCTTGAGCTCGCCGAGGTCGTACCAGTTGAAGAAGTGGCCGTGATATCTGCGCATCCGCTCGAGCGAGCGAAAAACCTTCTCGACCCGGTCGATCATGTCCGCGCGCGTGATGAAGCCGAAGTCGACCGCGGCCATGGTCGACAGCAGCTGCAGCCCGATATTCGTCGGCGACGTGCGCCGCGCCACCACCGGAGTCGGATCCTCCTGGAAATTGTCGGGCGCCAGCCAGTGCGTCTGCTCGGTGACGAACTCCTCGAAGTAGGCCCAGTGCAGCCTGGCGTAGCGGATCGCTGCCTTTCTCTCGATCTCGGTGAGGTGCACTTCGCCGAGTATCGCGGGCTGGCTGAGAGCGTAGGCGATGAGAGGGCTCGCCAGCCAGAGCAGCAGGAGAGAAAACGTGCTCATCACGAAGACGAAACGCTGGTCGGGACTCCCTGCGCCCATGCTCACGTTCAGCGCGATCGCAACGCCCAGGGCCCCACACAGCGCCGTCACCGGCCACATCTTCCCCCACATCTCGAGACGAGACCCGGTTCCGAGCGCCCGCTCCACCTGTGAGGCCGTCTGCCACTCGAGCAGCTTCTTTCTGCTTGCGAACAGCCGGTACAACGTGCGGAAAATCGCGTCCGCGGATACCACCGCCTGGTGCGGCAGAAATACGGCGGCGAGGGAGAATTGCTGCGCATTCGTAATCGCGTCCCGTCCCACGGCGATGTAATACGCGAGCCAGGACTGATCTCTGGGCGGCCTGAGCAGCGATATCGCGAGCGAGAAAAGCCACGGAAAGGCGATGACGACCAGCACGATCATCGTCCATACGAGGACCGACTGCGGCAGGAGGAACCATCCTGCAATGAGCAGCACCAGCTGGGAGATCTCGACCAGGCTGCGACGGAGGTTGTCGAAGATCTTCCAGCGCGAGATGGCGGACAGGCGGTTGGGTTCAGGACCATCCGGACCCGGCACGGTACGCCTGAGCCAGCCGAGCAGCTGCCAGTCGCCGCGGATCCAGCGGTGCTTGCGGCGCGTGAAAGTGAGATAGCGCGCCGGATAGTCGTCGTAGAGCTCGATGTCGGTCGCCAGTCCGGCGCGAGCGTACGTCCCTTCGATCAGGTCATGGCTGAGGAGCGTGTTCTCGGGAAAACGGCCGTGCGTCGCATTCTCGAACGCATCGACGTCGTAGATGCCTTTTCCGGTGAAGCTGCCCTCGCCGTACAAATCCTGGTAGACATCGGAGACAGCCGTGGTGTACGGATCGACTCCCGGATGTCCCGAGTGGATCGATGCGAAGTACGAGCGGTGGGCGCTGGTAAGAGAAACGCCGACCCGCGGCTGAAGTATTCCGTAGCCGCGGGTGATGCGGCCGATTCTCGGATTGAACTGCGCGCGGTTGAGCGGATGGGCGATGCTGCCGACGAGCAGCTGGGCGGCATCTCGCGGCAGCACGGTGTCGGAATCGAGCGTGATGACATAACGGATTCCCTCGAGGCCGCTCGTGTCGCCGACGACGGTACTGAAGGCGTCGCCCCCCGCGCCGCGCAGGAATCGATTGAACTGCGCGAGCTTGCCGCGCTTTCGCTCCCACCCCATCCACACGTTCTGACTCGCGTTCCAGAGCCGCGGACGATGAAAAAGAAAAAAGATATCCGGACCGCCGTTGGCGTATCGCGAGTTCAGATGTCTGATGCCCGTCGTCGCGGCGCCAAGTACCGCGTCGTCTCCATCGCGCGATTCCGTGGGCGAGTCCGTGAAGTCGCTCAGTATCGCGAAGCGGAGATTGCGATCGCGATTGGCGAGGTACTGCACCTCGATGTGCTCGAGCGCCTCTTCGGCGCCGTGCACGCTGCCGAGCAGAGTCGGGACTACCACCGCCGTCATGTACTCGTCGGGAATCCCCGATTCGCGCATCTCCAGCTTGGAGAGCAGCCGTGGCGGCATCAGCTGGGTGATCAGCTGATTGATGACGCTGATCCCGATCTCGCTGGCGGGAATGAGCGCCAGCAGCGCAAGCGGAATCAGCGTCGAAAGCGGGACCGCGCCGACGACCTTGAGAATCGTAAGGAGGGCGACGCCGGTGAAGACGGAGATCCCGCCGAAATACAGAGTGTTGGGATGGCGCTGAGTCCAGCGGTGAAAGCTTTCCCTCGGAGGCGGCGTGTACCCGACTTTTTGCTCCAGTAGGCGCCGGCCGTTGTCGACGAGGTAGTAACCGACGTGGCCATGCCGGGCGTCCGAGTGCCGGGCACGCCGGGCGAGAGCGAGGGCCTCCCTGGCTACTTCCTCTTCCGGCTTTTTCACCCTCTTCGCTATATGCTCGACGACGTGGCGATAATGGTCGCGCGTACCGAACGTCATGTGCGGATAGTGGCCGGTCGGATCTTCGCGCAGAAGGCGCTCCGTCAGGCTCTGGGATTCTACGAAATCCTTCCAGTCGAGCCGCGAGATCGTGCGCAGGCTGGTGATGCTGTTGGCGACGGTTACCTGAGTGAGCGCGACACGACGATTGGATCGCGTCGCGGCCTCTTCGGCACTGGGACCATCTTCGCTGATCCATTGCTCGAGCCAGATCAGCGGCGTGAAGTTGGTCTGGTACGACCGGACCTGCTGCAGAAAACGAGCGACCCAGGTCGGTGTGAACGGCGGGTGATCGTCGACGAACGCCGCGAGGGCTGCCGCCAGCTTCTGCTGTGATTCCTCGCTCGCTTCGCGCAGCGTCGCCGCTGCTTTGTCGGCGGACTCGACCTCCTTGAGACGGGCCGCGACGCGAAGCGCCATGCGCCGGATGTTCTCCACCAGGCCAAGGCGCAACATCGTCGGGATCGCCCAGAGCTCGCCCATCCGGAGCGGAGTGACGCTCTGATACTCGCGCACGAACAGCGTGATGTTGTCGAGATCGAGGTGGCCCTCGGTGTGGGCGATCAACTCGATCGCCACCTCGTAGGCGCGGGGATATCCGGTCAGGGATCCCGTGGCCAGCTTGGGCAGCTCCTCGTAGTAGCCCTTCGGGAGATTCGTGCGGATCTCCCTGATGTGCTCCTGGACGATATAGAAATTGTCCAGCAGCCAATCGCCGGCCGGGCTGATGTCCAGACCGTGCTCAGCCCCCTCGTTCAGCTCGTTGTAGACCCGGTCGAGAACGCCGCGCGTATCCTCGAGTCGGAGAAGGAGCGGGCCGACATCACGCTGCTTCCGGGCCGGGAGCAGATGATGCCCGCGCGCCACTGCTCGCGCGCGCTCGCCGAGCCGCTCGGCCCCCAGCACCTCGCCGCGGATGGGACCAACCAGCTCCTCGCCCACTCCGTCACGGGAGCGTCCGAAGAGCCGGCTGAGAACCGTTGGAGAAGCCTTGGGCGGTATTGCTGTTGCCACGTCAGGTAGTCAACGCCAGAGATATGCCGCGCTCGGTGCGCGCCTGCGCTGCGGAACGGCCGTTGGTTCTACTCCGCGTAGTATGCCTGAATGCAGAGCGTCACCAGCAGCTGGCGTGTGCGCTCGTGCTGATCCGCATTCTGGGGACGCAAAGACTCGGCGAGGGAATTCCACAGCTGCTTGAAGATAATGATCAGCTGCTCGGGCCGTACTTCGCGCTCGTGGGCTTCCTTGCCGATCCTGCGAAGAAGAGCGGCGAGCTCGGGCGTCGGGCTGTCCGGCTTCTGGAGCTGCGCGATCAGGGCAGAACGCAGCTCCTTCATCGTGCTTTCCGACAGTGAGCTCACGGGCGTCAAAGCGAAATAGTTATCACGCCGCTCCGGTCTGAATGGACCAGGGAGGACATTTGTTCCCCGGGAATATCTGCCGCGTACGGGAAGTGCGCCAGAAGAGTTTGCCGGTGGCGGGTCCGCAAGTTGCCGGAGAGCCAGCGTTTTCACCGGCGGGCGGCTTGGGCAAGGTGTTGATTCTCGCGCGCGAGGAAATCGTCGCGGCGCTGTTGGGGCTGATGGTGGAGCTGCGGGGTCTGGACCCGGTTTACCTCGATAAGGCGGAGATTGCCGAAGAAGTCATTCGTCGGGAGCGCCCCACGGTCGTCGTAATCGACTGCGACCATCAGGATTGCACGGAGTCACTGCTCTCCGCCGTCAGGGAGGTGGGCGCCAAGCCGATCCTGTTCAGCCCCTTCAGGCTTGCCGCCGAAGTGAAGCGCGTCGCGAGCCGGCATGGGGTCGAGTCGTTCACTCTACCCGCCGACCCCGAAAGCTTTGGGCGGCTGCTACGAGTGTGACGGCTTCTCGCCCGGGACGAATTTCTCGGCCGGTTTCGGGATCAGCCCCTCATCCCGGTCGTTCGACTTCAACTCGTGCTTTTCCTCTTCATGGATTCGCTGATCATCGGTCAGGTTTTTCTGATCTGTCGTGATCGCTTCCTTGGTATGCTGCCATCCGGGCTTCATGTCGTCCTCGATGAAGATCTTGGGGTTCACAATACACGAAGCATGCCCGCCTATCTGAACCGGAAGCCCCCATTCAGCTTGAAGAGGGTCGCATCGGCGGGAACGGAATAGATCTGAAAGCCGATGTCGAGAACCTCTCTGAATCCCGCTGTAACTCCACCGAAGATCGTCCCTCGCGTCAACGGCTCGTCGAGCTGAACCCGGGTGGCGTCCACGTTGCCATTCGCATCGGTGAACCCCACCTGGAATTGAGGGTCGATGCGATTGGCGCCTACCCCGGCGTACAGCGCGATCGTGGGTGATGTCGGCGTGATCCCCGCCGCGATCTCTCCTCCGAACATGTCGGGATGAAACGTGTCGTCTGATGGCTCGGTGCCAAAACATGGGGTGCCCGGTGATGTCTGCTGCAGAGAGCTGGAGGGGCAGGTGATCGCCCCCTTCACCGTTCCATAGGTCCCGTGACCCCGCAGCATGATCGTAGTCCCTCTAACCGGGCCGAACGAGTAGTGCGTCGCATGCGCCACGGCAAAGCTCAGCAGATTCGGTGTTGCCCGTGCGATCGTAACCGGCGGCAGGTAGGCCAGTTCGATGGAAAAACCGAGCGGTACACCGATCGTGATGCGCGGTCTGCCGAAGACGGGAGAGAGAGACGTATCCTCGCTCTTTTGAGTGAAGCACGCGCCGGTCTGCTCGAGAGCCGGGTCAGGCGTCGGTACGTACTCGCCTTCCGCCCCGAATCTGACGAAGCCCGCTTGCGTCACCGTTGGAGCGGTGGCCATGGAGAAGGCAATCGGCGCGGTATAGAAGGCCAGCAGTCTGCCCTCATTGCTTCCGCCGGCGACCCTGCACTGTGCACCGGCATCCGTCGCCACACAAAGTGAAGCTATCAGGACGACACTTCGGCCCATGGTCACTCCTGGTTCTGCGGTTGTCTGCGAAAACTAAGGCAAGCGCGCCCGGGGGTTTTTCGCGCAAAACGTCCGTTGGCCTGACTGAGCCGTGTCCGCGAAGTCGAGGGCTGAAAGATCTACGCTGATGAGCGCGTTCGCGCTCATCAGCGTACGTACAGCGGCCAGCTTCAGGCTGCTTTCACGGCCTCGACTTCGACATTGATCCTGATGTCGTTACCGACCAGCACTCCCCCTGTTTCGAGTGCCTGATTCCAGACCAATCCGAACTCGCGCCGGTCGATCTTTCCGGTTGCGCTGAATCCAACGCGCTCTCCACCCCATGGATCCCGGCTATGACCGCCGTATTCCACATCGAGAGTAACTTCACGTGTGACGTCGCGGATGGTCAGATCGCCGGTGAGCTTGAAGTTTTTTGCGGTTCCCTCGATTCTCGTGCTCCTGAATGTGATCTCCGGGAACTGCTCGGCGTTGAGGAAATCCGCTGAGCGAAGATGCTGATCGCGTTGGTCGCTTCGGGTGTCGATGCTGGCACCTTTCAGGGTGACCTCGACGGATGAGTTTTCTGGATCCGTTTCGTCGGTGTAGACGGTACCTTCGACGTCCGCGATGCGACCTTTGACCGTAGTGATCATCATGTGCTTCGCCGAAAATTCGACCAGTGTATGTGCGGGGTCGAGCTTCCAGGTGGTTCTCGTCACGGCTCTGGGGGCTTCAACAGTTGCAGTCATCATTTCCTCGCTGTTTGCGTCGTTTGAATGGGCTTTACTTACTGGATGATTGGTAGTATACTAAAGTAAGCTACTTGTGTCAAGTTAGCCTTCCTATCATTATAAATCCTACTATGGCTGAGTCCGTTTCTCTCGTTTGTGCACGGTTCCACCGAGCAATCGAGCTCATCGGTGGGCGGTGGAGTGGCGCGATCATTCGTACGCTTTTGCAGGGTAAAACCCGCTACGCGCTGATCAAGGCCGCAATCCCCGACATTACCGACCGCATGCTGTCTGAACGCCTGAGGTCGCTCGAGGCGGAAGGACTCGTCACGCGAAGAGTCATTCCTGAAAGCCCCGTACGGGTCGAGTACGAGCTCACCGAGAAGGGCCGCTCGCTCGAGCCTGCGTTGAATGAGATCGGGAGCTGGGCGGAGCGGTGGATTCCCGGCGATCCCGAGCCGGCAGAGCAGTCGCCGGCGGCGGCTGCGACACCAGAGATCAGGGGTTTTCAGCGCGCTCCTCGAGGCCCGCGAATCCGAGCGCGGTAGGCGGCCTCCGCGACATTGCGCCTCGTCGTGCACGTGTCAGCTTTCTCTGGCTCCGCAGGCGCTGCACAGCCGTGCCTCCGGGAACACCAGGAGCCTGCCGTAGGCAATCGGCGCGGCGCACCGCGCGCATGTACCGTAGCTCCCGTTCGCGACCCGGGCGAGTGCGTCGACGATCTCTGCATGCCGGGCCTCGTTCCGACTGTGCAGGTCCGCCGACATCTGCTGGTTCTGGAGCGCATCCATGCGCGAGAGTCGTCCCACTGATGTCTGATCGAGGCTGACCGGGCGCGCTGCATCCCGGCTCGTCGACATCGTCCGGTCGAGACGTGCCAGCTCGCGCTCGAGCTCGGCGTGGAGCTCGGCGCGCTGCTCCCGCGTCAGCGCGGGAAGACCTTCACTCCGGCTTTCCTTCATGCGCTCCTGCTCAGGGAGGGCGTCGGTCGCGCAGTCGATCCCAAGGGGAAGCTCATGGCGCCACCTCGTGAAACGTCAAATCCGGGTAGAGCTGCGGCGTGCTCGCCAGCGTCCACTTGTCGTCGAAGACCACGAGAGAATTTCCCTTGGCATCGTACAGCCGCAAGCGCCCGGACCCCGCGGCCAGCCGGTCGATGTCCTGCTCCTTCCCCGTCACCCATCGCGGAAATCGGTACGACAGGCGGTCGATCCGGCACGAGACTCCGTATTCGTGCTGGAGCCGGAAGAGCATGACGTCGAACTGGAGGAGACCGACGGCTCCGATCACCGGCGCGGGTCCAGCCTCGCTCTCCGCATAGAACACCTGCGCGGCGCCTTCCTCGGTGAGCTGGCGCAGCCCGGCGTCGAACTGCTTTCGCCGCATCGGATCGTTGACGGCGATGCGCGCGAAGTGTTCCGGAGGAAATCTCGGGATGCCGCGATACTCGAGATCGCCGTTGGCCGAAAGGGTGTCGCCAATACGGAGAGTTCCCTTGTCGACGACGCCGATGACGTCGCCGGGCCATGCTTCCTCGACCGCCGTCCGCTCGCGCGCGAGAAACTGCTGCGGCGCCAGCAGACGAATCATCCTGCCGGACCTTACGTGCCGCACCTGCATGCCCGCCTCGAATCGTCCCGAACAGACGCGCATGAACGCAATGCGGTCGCGATGGCGGGCGTCCATGTTCGCCTGAATCTTGAACACGAATCCCGTGAATCGCGGGCTCGTGGGAGCAATCGGCCCCTCGGTCGACTCTCGCGCGGTCGGTGGCGGAGCGAGGTCCAGAAACTCGGCGAGAAAGGGTTCGACCCCGAAATTCGTCAGCGCGCTTCCGAAAAATACCGGTGAGACATCTCCGGCCCGTAACGTGGCATCGTCGAACGCGTGCCCGGCCGCGTCGAGCAGCGCAATGTCCTGGATGAGCCGCCGATGCGCGTCGTGCCCGAGCATCTCGCCCAGCGCAGGGTCGTCGAGAGTGCCGACCTGCACAGTAGCGCGACTCGCTCCGTGATCGCCGCCGCGCTCGAACATGTGGACGCGCCGGCGGCGCCGGTCGTACACGCCGGCGAAGACATCGCTCCGGTAGATGGGCCAGGTTACCGGATAACATCCGATGCCAAGATCCGCTTCGACGTCGCCTATGAGCTTGAGCGGATCCTCCCCGGCGCGATCGCACTTGTTCACGAAGGTGAAGATCGGCATGCGCCGTCGCTTGCACACCTCGAAAAGCTGCCGGGTTCGCTCTTCGACGCCCTTCCGGTTGTCGAGCAGCATCACGGCGCTGTCGGCGGCCACCAGGGTCCGATAGGTATCCTCTGAAAAGTCCTCGTGACCGGGAGTGTCCAGCAGATTGATTCGATAGCCCTGATACTCGAACTGAAGAACGCTGGAGGTCACGGAAATCCCCCGCTGCCGCTCCAGCTCCATCCAGTCGGACACCGCGTGACGCTCGGCGCGCCGCGCCTTGACCGACCCCGCGAGATGGATTGCGCCGCCATAAAGCAGCAGCTTTTCCGTCAGCGTGGTCTTGCCGGCATCGGGGTGACTGATGATGGCGAACGTGCGCCGTCTTTCCGTCTCCCGGATTAGTCTCGCTTTCGCGTCCGCATCGTAGCTGACCATTCTATCCATGAGCCGCCTGTGAAGATCCCAGCTCCCTGTCCTCTTTGTGGCGCTCCGCTGACGGATCGTTATTACACGACAGCGAAGCCGGAGAATTATTTCCGGTGTCCTGACTGCACGCTGATTCACCTGGACCCGTCCGGGCGCCTCTCGCTACCGGAAGAGCGCGCGCGGTACGACCTGCATCGCAACGATTCCGGCGACGAAGGGTACGTTCAATTCCTCAGGCGACTGGCCGATCCGATGATTGAAAGTATACGGCCTGGCGCGCGCGGACTGGATTTCGGATGTGGTCCCGCGCCGGTACTGTCGGATCTCCTGACGTCGGCGGGTTTTCCGTGCGCGGCGTACGATCCGCTTTTCTGTCCCGACGTTTCTCTTTTGTCCCGCCGCTACGATTTCGTCACGTGCTCGGAGGTCGTCGAGCACGTCCATGAGCCGGCGCTGCTCTTTCCCCTGCTGCAACGCCTGCTCATGCCCGGTGGCGTGCTCGGAGTCATGACGCGATTCTACGGAGACGATTCCGGCTTCGCGACATGGTGGTACCGCCGCGATCCGACTCACGTGTGTTTCTACGCCGAGCCGACGATGCGGTGGATCGCCGATC
The DNA here is from genome assembly GCA_035760325.1 of Gemmatimonadaceae bacterium. Lineage (GTDB taxonomy): Bacteria > Gemmatimonadota > Gemmatimonadetes > Gemmatimonadales > Gemmatimonadaceae > UBA4720. Next base: position 1,816 of record DASTTD010000287.1, on the reverse strand, counting down.
ATTACGGCTGGAGCGTATCCTTCCCGCGCTCTGACGTCGCGCTGTTCAGGTCACCTGGGTGACTCTTAGGTAGCTTGCCCGTCTATCGGACCATCCACGCCAGCCGCCGTATACGGGCGGTGCAGCTGAATGGGCTCGGAAACTTTGCGGACCCTGAGGTTCAGGATCTCCACGAAGAGCGAGAAGGCCATCGCGAAATAGATGTAGCCTTTCTGGATGTGCTGGCCGAATCCTTCGATGATCAGGGTCGTGCCGATCAGCAACAGGAAAGCGAGAGCGAGCATCTTGACCGTTGGATGCCGCTCGACGAAGCCGCTGATCGGGCCGGCCGCGATAAGCATTACGATCAGAGCCAGGATCACAGCCGTTATCATGATCTCGATTCTGTCCACCATTCCCACGGCCGTGATTACGGAGTCGAGGGAGAAGACGATGTCGAGCAGCAGGATCTGGACGATGACATTCCGGAACGACGGATACACACGCGTGGAGGCTTCCCCTTCCTCTCCCTCGAGCCGGCCGTGCATCTCGTGCGTGCTCTTGGCGATGAGGAACAGCCCGCCGACGATCAGGATCAGGTCCCGCCCGGAAACTTCCTGGCCCAGCACTGAGAAAAGCGGCTCCGTGAGCCTGATCATCCAGGCGAGCGAGAGCAGCAGCAGAATCCGCGTGATGAGCGCTAGTCCGAGTCCGAGCGTGCGGGCGCGCTTCTGTTGATCGGCTGGAAGCTTGGCGGCGAGAATCGCAATGAAGACGACGTTGTCTACACCCAGTACGATCTCGAGCGCGAGGAGCGTAGCGAGTGCAAGCCATGCCTGCGGGTCCGTAAAAAGATCCATTTAGATTTGCTTGTGAGGAGTTCCGGCGGGAAAGATACGGACTACGGCCCGTCCTCCGCAGTACCGTGTCTCGACTGGACTAACCGTCTCTCGGACTCCCCGTCGACTCGCGCTCCGGAACGGCGCGGGTGCGGTGGACTTTGCCGTCACCGGCGGTGCAGTCGATGCGCCGCGAATGACTGCGCACCCTCTCGGGCATCTCGGCCGATGCCGTCTCGAGCGCGGCACGAGCCGACTCCTTACGCGAAAAATCCCGCTTCACCGGTTCTGCCATCGAGTGCCTTTCTGCGGAGGAAAATGTTCTGTTAGCCACCGCTCAATGCACCCGGCGTGCCGGGGTCCCCGCGTGAGCGCGGCCTGTCCTTACCTGGATTTCGGACTGCTTCGCTTGAGCTGAGGCTCTCCTTCGGGCACAGCCGTTGCACGCCCACATCTTCCACTGACGTCACGTGAGGCGACGGATCAATGGCTTCCGAACATTCCACCAGCCCGCTTCAGGGTTTGCTCGATGAAGCTGAGTCGGATTTGACCCGTCGCCTTCACGAGGCTTGCGAGGCGGAAGCGAAAGGGGCCGTAACGGGATCCGCCGCGGAGATTCGCCGGCTCGAAGACACTTTGCTATCGGCCGCGCTCGCGGCAGAGCGAACGATTGTCGCGCGACGGCACCTGGAAGCCAGCTCCCCAGCTGCACCGGGATCGGAAGACAGCTCGACCCGAAAGTCCACCGCTCCAAACACGCGCTCCGACGCGAGCAGAGACACAAGCCGCGAGGTGAGCTCTCCGAGCAGCACAGCCGTCCGCGAGTTCCAGGACGCCAGTGGTCGGAACTGGCGAGCCTGGCCGGTCACACCCGAGGTTACTCACAGCCAAGGCGCAAGCCGCCGCAGCCTCGGAGATTTCCAGGAAGGATGGATCTGTTTCGAGGCGCTCGACAACTCCGGGCGGCGACGGCTCCCCAAGCGGGGAAGGCGCTGGTC
>DASTTD010000286.1:0-5391 GCA_035760325.1 Gemmatimonadaceae bacterium | reverse complement strand
CAGCGCGATTCGAAAAAGTTCTTCCTGGCTCGTGCGGCTCGGCCGGCTCGGCTATGCGGCGAAAGGCACGGTTTACATCGTCATGGGAGCTCTGGCGACGAGAGGAGCGCTTGGTGACGGACAAACCACTGACACACACCGCGCGCTGCGGACCATTGGTGAAGGGCCGTTCGGAGAGCTTGCGCTCTGGATCATCCTGACCGGCTTGTTTGGGTACGCCGCGTGGCGTCTCGTCAGCGCCGCGACCGATGCCGAGCGGAGAGGTGACGAGCCGACGAGCATCGCGCTGCGGGTCGGGGAAGCATTCAGAGGTCTCGTGTACGGAGTTCTGGGATACTGGACGCTGCGGTATGTGACATCGGGCAGCGGCGAGAGCGGTAATCAGGCTCAGTCGCTTACCCGCAGCGTTCTCTCGGTACCGACGGGGCGGTGGATCGTCATCGCAGCGGGCCTCGGTGTGATCGGATACGCGGCATATCAAATCTATCGGTCCGTTTCCGGGAAATTTCTCAAACGAATGGACCTGTCTTCCGCCGCACCGGAGACCGCCAAATGGGTGATCCGGATGGGCCGGTTCGGGATCGCCGCTCGCGCGATCGTCTTCGGGATGATCGGACTGCTGCTCGCCAGCGCGGGATGGACATTCGATCCGTCCAGGGCAGGCGGAATAAGGCAGTCGCTGAACGCACTGGCGGCCCAGCCCGCGGGAAGCGTGGTATTCGGAACGGTCGCCGCCGGCCTGATCGCCTTCGGGATCTTCGAGCTGGCTACCGCGAGATATCGGGTGATGCGAGCAGCCTGATCACTTTCCTTCGTAGGCGCGACGAAGCGCGGCGATGTCGATTTTTTTCATTTTCAGCATCGCGTCCATCGCGCGCGCTGTCTCCTGCGAATTCTCGTCCTTGAACATCTCGCCCATGAAATCCGGCACGACCTGCCACGACAACCCGAACCGGTCCTTCAGCCAGCCACACTGCTGGGCCTTGGGATCACCCCCGGCCTTGAGCTTTTCCCAGTAGTAGTCGATTTCTTCCTGGCTCGCGCAGAACACCTGAAGCGAAATCGCTTCATTGAACTTGAACACGGGTCCGCCGTTGAGCGCCGTAAATGTCTGCCCGTCGAGCTCGAACGCCACCACCATCACCGATCCCGGCGGGCGACCGTGGATCTCGACCCCCGCGTCACTGTATCGCGTGATGTCAGTGATCCGCGAGTTCTTGAAGATTATCGTGTAGTATCGGGCAGCCTCTTCGGCCTCGTCGGCAAACCAGAGGCATGGGCTGATTCTCTGCTTGATGGGCATGGTTTTCCTCGAATGAGGTTTTGAAGCGATCAGCCTTCGGGGACCGCTTCATCCTTCTGGCGCCCGGGTTTGTCTATTATGGACGCCAGTACAAATACCTCACTTCCGCCGTTAGCTCAATGCCATCGTGCCGCTTCCGTACGCGCGTCCGCCCGGAAGGTGCCTGCCTCGATAGCCTTACGAAACAGGGGGTTTTCCCGCGCTTCCGGCAACCAGGCCGGCAGGGGTGGATCGAGAACGCGGGGCGCGAGTGGCCGCTCGAGCCAGATGACATCGTGCCAGGCGCCCTGCTTGTAGCCGATGCCGCGGTACACGCCAACGGGCGTGAAGCCAAGCGCGGCGTGAAAGCATTCGCTCGCCGGATTCGGGAGAGTGATCCCCGCATACGCATTCCGGAAGCCCTGTACGACGAGCCCGGCGAGAACCAGCCATGGCGTCCGCTCCATCACGCGACACACGCGCCGGGTCATCTCCGCGCCGTCGGGCGGCTCCAGCTCGAACGATGTCGAACAGTCGGCTACAGCAGGTCTGTAGATGTCGGAGAGTGCCTCCCCATCGTCGGGAACGGCGAGCCGAATGACGATATCGGGCGCCTCAGTCATCGTTTACCCGGGCGATGGTGAATCCGTCGTACCCTTTGCTGCCTACCGTCTGGATGGTCGTCGCACTCACACGCCGCTCCGCCGCAATCAGCACGTTCAGCCGGCGTACCCCGAGCACGCGCGGATCGGCGGTTCCAGCGTCGATGACCGCGCCCTCGCGCACGACGTTGTCGATGATGATCAGGCTGCCCGGCTTCGTAAGGCGCATCGCCCACTCGAAGTACTGAGGATTGCTCTCCTTGTCGGCATCGATGAAAACGAGATCGAACGGCGCGGCAGACTCGACGGCAGGCAGAGTATCGAGCGCCTTGCCTACCCGGATATCGACCGTCTTCTCCAGCCCCGCCCGCGCCAGGTTGTCGCGCGCGACCGCAGCATGCGGGGCTTCGGCTTCAAGCGTGATCACTCTGCCCTTCGGACCTACTGCGCGGGCGAGCCAGATCGTGCTGTAGCCGACGAGCGTACCGATTTCCAGAATCGTCCTCGCTCCCTGCACGCGCGCAAGAAGGTAGAGGAGCTTTCCCTGACCTGGCGTCACGCTGATCTGTGGAACGCCGGCGGCGACGCCCGCTTCAGTCGCCGCGCGCAGAACGTCGTCTTCCGCGACGACCGTGTCGGTGATGTACTGATCGACGGCCGTCCATAACTCGAGCGTCATTTCACCAGTTTCGGGCAGACCACGGGTTTTGGGCAAGGTATTGACAGAAAAAACGGGAAAGTATATACTGAACCATATGGTTCAGCATTCAGCGAGGCTCAACTCTACCTTCGGCGCGCTCGCCGACCCGACCCGTCGCGGAATCCTCGAACGCCTCGGCAGGTCGGAGGCGGGGATCACCGAGCTCGCCGAAGCATTTGACATCACCCTGACGGGGATGAAGAAGCACGTCGGAGTGCTGGAAACGGCGGGTCTGGTGACTACCGAGAAAGTCGGGCGCGTCCGGCTGTGCCGGATCGGACCGCGCCGGCTCGATGACGAGACCGCGTGGATCGCGGATTACCGGCGGATGCTGGAAGGCCGCCTCAACCGGCTCGGGGAATTCCTCGAGCGCACAAGGGAAAAACAATGACGACAACAACCGGGCAGGAGCCAACGATGAAAGCGACGATCACCAAGCCCAGCGATCGGGAGATCCGGGTCGAGCGAATCTTCAACGCGCCGCGGGATCGGGTGTGGCAGGCGATGACCGACCCAGACCTCGTCGCGCAGTGGTGGGGTCGGGGCAACAAGCTGGTGATCGAGAAATTCGAGCCGAAGCGCGGCGGACACTGGAGATTCGTCGAGCACGCACCCGAGGGAGTCAGCGGCTTCGAGGGCCGCTACCGGGAGGTGACGCCGCCCGAGCGCATCGTCCAGACCTTCGAATGGGACGGAATGCCCGGTCACGTGATAGTCGAAACGGGAACGCTCGAGGATCTGGGCGACGGCCGGACGCGGTTCGTCACCATTTCGCTGTTCCACACCACCGACGAGCGCGATGGGATGCTGGAGTCGGGGATGGAAGGAGGGCTGAACGAGAGCTACGCGGCGCTTGACCGGCTGTTGGCGAAGCTGGCGTAGAAGTACCGCCACGCCTCTAGCGAAGAGCGTGGCGGTCGTTTATCGCCAGACGTAGGTCGCCACGGCGCCGGCGGGCAGTGAAGTCATGAACGCCATTCTTTCAACCCGTACCGCGAAGTTCCTCGACTGTGTCGTCGTATTGAGAACGATGAGCGCCGTCGATCGGTCGTCAGCGTTGCGGAAGGCGACGGTCTCCAGGCCCGCGGGTGCGGTCGATTCGATGCGCACCGCTCCCGCCCGGACAAATCGGCTCGCGTGCCCAAGAGCGTAGTATTCGGGGTTCCGCGTCACCTGGCCGGTGCGCGAATGGATCGTGACGATCCCACGACAGTTGCCGCACCCGCCCAGATGCGGTCCGTGGTTCTCGTCCAGGGCGAAATTCCATAGAGCGACGCCCCTTGCCCAGCCGCGTGCATTCGCGATCACCATCTTGGAGACGTTCCATTTCAGGTTGTCGGCCCAGACCGGAGCCCACTCCCCGCCCGAGCATTCCGTGAAGTAGGTGTCCTTGTCAGGATACCTGTCGTGGACAATCGTCTGTGCCGAGATATCGCCGCCGTAGCAGTGCCACGCGACGGCGTCGACGTAGCGACGCGCGACGGAGTCGGCGAGGACTGCGAGCGGCGAATCGATCTCGTCCCAGTTGTGATCCCAGTCCCAGATCTGGGCGCGAACGCCGCGCCGCGCGAACAGCGGCCCGAAGTGATTTCCGATCAGATCGGCGCGCTGCGCCGGCGTCAGCCGCATCCCGGGATAATTTCCCGGCTCGAAGTGCGGCTCATTCTGGAGAGTGATCGCGAAGATCGGCAGGCCTTCCGCCTCATAGGCTTCGATCCAGCGCCGGAAGTACTCAGCGAACGCGCCGTGAAACCGGGCCAGCAAAGTTCCCTTGATGAGACTTCCCGAGGTTTTCATCCAGCCGGGAGCGCTCCACGGACTTCCCACCAGCCTGATCTCCGGGTTGATCGCAAGCGCGCGCTTGAGCGCGGGAATTTTTTCGGCGCGATCGACGTCGATGGAGAAGTGCGCCAGCGCTGAATCGATTTGCCCAGCCGGGCGGTCATCATAGCTGTAGTGAGACCGCGAAAAATCCGATGCGCCCATCGGGATCCGCACGAAGCTGAATCCGACTCCCCCGTCTCGCCCGAAGAGATCCTGCAGCAATGCTTCGCGCTGAGCGGCGTTGAGCCTCGTCTGAATGAGATGGGCGGATGCATCGCTCATCGCGGCGCCCCAGCCGACGACCGACTGGAAGGTTTGCTTCTGGTCGACATCGATCACGGGTATGCCGGGCTCGACCGGGGTGGCGCCGAACTGGAGATCGGCTTCTCTCGACAACAGCCGCGATTGATCGCCGGTGGTGAGCCATGCCGCAGCGGTGCGTGGCGAGGCGACGGGAAAAGACACGCCGGGTCCGGCGGTGCAACCAACCGCGACGCTCACCGCAATCGCGCATTTGAAAATCCGCATACCCGTCATGCGTCTATCGCCCGGACTTCCACAAATACGACGGACTCGTCATACCTGCCAGAACAGCTCAGAACTCCAGCGTGGAGATGTAAGCGTAGTCCCGGCGGAGACTGTCTATCGGCGCTCCCGGATACGTCTCCTGCTCCACGAACAGGTGCTTCTGGTCGATATCGGAGATGCTCGCCATCAGCTGCCGGAAGTCGATCATCCCTTTCCCGAGCTCCGTATCACTCGTGGCTCCAAGGCGCGGAACATCCTTGATGTGAAAGAGCCAGTACCGCGATCCGTACCGCCGCATGTACTCAGCCGGATCCTTGCCGCCCATCGCGGTATTCCCGGTGTCGAGCTGGTGCCGCACCAGCGACGGATCGGTGCGCTCGATGAGCAGATCGTACGGGACTACTCCGTCGATGAGGGTCATGTCGTTGGCGTGGTTGTGGAACCCGATCCACACG
>DASTTD010000285.1:0-2260 GCA_035760325.1 Gemmatimonadaceae bacterium | reverse complement strand
CGTTCCGCCACCTCATCCAGGCTGGGCGACTTGCTCGACCATTCCAGCCAGGTAGGACTCCCCGAGAGCTGGTTGAGTGCATCTATCGATTCGCCGCTTCGTCTCGTCAGCTCGTCCCCCGCGGCGTGCTTCACGCGGTCGATTCCACCGGGTGAGGCGAGGGCGATTGAAAATCCCACGGCAGCCGCCAACCCTATCGCCGCCATCGCCCTGACGAAAAAGGGAGTCGCCACGCTCCACAGTGTCACGACGCCAAAGCTCGCGGCGAGGAGCAGCACCCAGCCGCGCGCCATCTTGTCATACGGACTGCCGGCCGGTCCCGCGCTCTGCAGGAGCATCCACGCGGCCAGCGCGATCCAGATCGCGGCCAGCGCGGCACGACCGCCCAGCTTCCACCCGACCAGCGCGCAGATAGCGACGACAGGCACGACGAGCATCAGCGTCTGTTCAATTGGTACGATCGAGCGGACGATGGGGATGAGGGGCAGCAGAAGAAATGCAGCCAGCGCGAGCGCGAGCTGCCGCCACGATCCCTGCTTTCGCTCGGTCGTGACTGGTTCCGTCATCTACCCCTGGTGACCGCGGATATAGGGGATGAGCGCCAGAAAACGGGCTCTCTTGATCGCGGTCGACAGCTGACGCTGGTGGCGCGCGCACGAGCCGCTGAGGCGCGAGGGAAGAATCTTCCCCTGGTCGGTGATGAATCGGCCGAGCGTGCGATCGTCCTTGTAGTCGATCCAGCGAACCCGGCTCTCGCAGAAGGGACAGCTTTTTTGTGGTCGTCTCATGGATTAATCCTCGTCGTCGTCGTCATCGTCACGGCGCGTCGCAGCGGCCAGCTCTTCCTCTGACTGGGGCGGAGCACCGACTTCGTGCTCGTGCAGCGTGATGAGGTAGCGGATGACGCCGTCGTCGAGCCTGAGCGCGCGTTCATACTCCGGAAGCGTGGTGGGCTCGGTGGCGAACTTCGAAACGACGTAATAGCCGTTTTCGCGCGGGCCGATCGAGTAGGCGAGCTGTCGCCGGCCCCAATGCGCGACTTCCGGCTGCTCTTTCGTATCGAGCATGCCGTGGAAGCGGTTGATCTTGTCGGAAATGGCGGCGTCTTCGAGCGTCGAGTCGAAGATGTATACCGCCTCGTATGTGCGAGGCACGTTGGCAATCCCCCCTGTGGTCGTGAGCCGCCCCCCAACTGGTTGCCGAAGTGGGAGGAAGGTATGAAGGCCGATACAAGGCCGTTGTGAGAGAGGGAAAGCTACTCTTTGGACGGCCTCGAATCAACTGGAAGTTGCTTTTTGAGTTTTGAGTTGACCGTCGTTGTGTTGTCCGTTGTTGCGTGAACGGCAAAAACGCAAAAACGGTGAACGCAAAAACGGTAAACTCAAAACTCAAAAAGCGCCTGTCAGCCACGAAGATGCGTTTGCGACGCTCACCGCCGGAAAGAATGTCCTCACCGTCAGTCGAGGGCCGACTGCATTCGTCCTCTACCCCTGCCGAAGCCGTCGTCTAGCTTGCGGGGTGCACCCTCCTGGAGGCTCCATGCACACGAAAGCAAGGTTCGCCGCTGGCGTCGTCTCGGCCCTGGTTATGGCTACCGTTGTTGCAGGCTGTGACGACGACGATGACGATGGACTCGTTGGACTGAGCCAGCGGGTGTACACAGCGACCATGTTCGGCACGAACGAGATACCAGCCAACACCGGCGCTGGCGCCGGCAGCGCCGTTTTCATCGACAATACCACCCGGATCGATTGGACCATGACGCTGGACAATATCTCGGAGGTAACGGCGTCCCATATTCACGGCCCCGCGCTTCCGAACGCGAACGCCGGCGTGCTTGTTAACCTCTTCATCCCCGCGTCTCCCACCGGCGCGCTGAACAACTTCACAGCGACCGGGACCATCACCAGCAGCACGAACCCGAACGTGTCCCTCGATTCACTACGCACGCTGATGAACACTGGCCGTGCTTACGTGAATGTTCACACGACCCCGATCCCAGCGGGCGCAATCAGAGGCCAGATAGTCCGCACCAACTGACACGCGCGGTGGTCACAAACCTTAGACGTTGAACCGGAAGAGGAGTACGTCCCCGTCCTGCACGACGTACTCCTTGCCCTCCGATCGCACCACGCCTTTCTCCCGCGCGCCTTTCCACCCTTCAGTCCCTACGAAAGAATCGTAGCCGACGGTCTCGGCGCGGATGAAACCCTTTTCGAAGTCCGTATGGATTACGGCGGCGGCTTTCGGGGCGGTGTCG
>DASTTD010000284.1:0-3029 GCA_035760325.1 Gemmatimonadaceae bacterium | reverse complement strand
AGAGGGCTTGAATGGATATCCTGGTTTTCGCTGTCGATACCCACCGGTATGCGCTTCCCGCGCGTGACGTCGACCAGGTAGTACGTGCCGTAACGATCACCCCGCTGCCCGGAGCTCCGCTGGTTGTCGAAGGGGTTATCGATGTGCATGGCACCCTCGTTCCCGTCCTCGATCTGCGTCGCCGGTTCGGGCTGCCCGCACAGGCGCCGGCACTGAGCGATCTTCTCATCATTGCTTCCGCCCCGTCCCGCCGTGTCGCGCTGAGAGTCGGCGACAGCGCCAGCATTCTGAAGATCGATCCCGCGTCGCTCGATCGGTCAGGTGAATCGCTCACTCAGTCGCCCTGGGTTGCGGGGTTGGCGAAGCTCTCTGACGGGATAGTCGTGATTCACGACCTCGCCCTTTTTCTCTCCGAGTCCGAATCCGAGTCGTTGGCCAAGGCATTGGCCGACAAGACACCTCTGCGAGTCGCCTGAAGATGATCGGCACCTCTGCGCGCGAGACGGCGGATTCTCCTTTCGGGAGCGCGCTCGACGGCGTCTATCGATCCCTCGGCCTCTCTCGAGCGGAGCACGTCGCTTCAGGGACTAAGCGAGCAATGGCCCGGGCCGCGGTTCGAAACTCGGGTGAGTACCGTCGATTGCTCGACACGGACGAATCGGCTCTGGCCGCGCTCATCACCGAGCTCACCGTCGGGGAGACGTACTTCCTCCGCGAGAGTGGGCAGTTCGATTTCATCCGCCGCGAAGTATTGCCCTCCCTCGCCGGGGGGATTTCAGACCGCGGCATCACTGCCTGGAGCGCCGGATGCGCGACGGGTGAGGAAGCCTACTCGCTCGCAATGATCGCGCAGGAGGCGAACCCGCCGCTGCGAGTGCGCGTACTCGGAACCGATGTCGCCCAAAGCCGGCTCGCCATCGCCCGCCAGGCGACTTACGGAGAATGGTCGCTGAGGGGTGTCCCGGAAGAGACAGTGCATCGGTATTTCCAGCGCCGTGGCCGCAAGGTGAAGGTTGCGCCCCTGCTGCGCTCGATGGTGGAGTTCCGGTCGCTCAATCTGGCCAGCACGGACTGGAGCCGCTCCGGTATCGCTCCCCGCAGCATGGACCTCATCTGTTGCCGGAATGTCCTCATCTACTTCGACGCCGACACCGTTGCCCGGGTCGCAAGCAAGCTCATCGAATCTCTGAGCGATAACGGCTGGCTTTTTCTCGGTGCCTCCGATCCCGGTCTGGCGGACCTTGTTGCCTGCGAAGTGGTCGTCACGGGCTCAGGCCTCGCCTACCGACGGAAAGGGAAAGGTACTCGTGGATCCACTGCTTTCCCGCGGCCGGTTGACTCAATGTTCTCCGCATCACCGTCCCGGGTTCCGGCGAGCGTCGACCGTACTGATGATGATTACGCGGCATTCCCGGCCTGGTCCCCGCCGAACGCTGAATCCCTGCCATTATGCGGCGCCACACGGGCGGACAGGAGGGATCCGGACATCGATACCCGCGCCGCGACAGCACTCGTGGCGAGAGCACGCGCTGAATACATGCGTGCTGATTACACTCGGGCGATAGACCTGGCGCGCGAATGTGTGACGCGGGACACTCACGACGCTGAAGGCTGGATCCTCCTCGTGCGCGCCCTCGCGAATCTCGGCCTGAATGAAGAGGCGGGCCTCGCGTGCGCGGCCGGCCTCGACCTCAACCGGTCGTCGGCGGAGCTCACCTGCATACACGCGATGCTGCTGCGGCAGTCGGGCCGGAATGCCGAGGCCCTCGCCGCACTGAGATGCGCGCTGTATCTCGACCGGCAGTTCGCGGTGGCGCATCTCGCGATGGGAGATGTGTTGTCGGTAATGGGCGACAGGAGCGGGGCGCGTCAATCCTTTCGCAATGCCGAACGCTTGTTGCGGGATGGGTCCGACGAGCGGATGGTGCCCGGCTCCGACGGCCTCGATGCTGGACGACTTCTCGCGGTCGTCCGCATGCAGCTCGGACTCCTCGATCGCCCGTCCTGTCAATGACCGTCTCACGAAGCGAGAAGAGGACGATCGACTGGCAGGCGCTTCGCCTCCGGCTCGACGAAGCGCGCGCGGGACTCGATCGGAGCGGCACCGCCGGCGCCGAGTCTGCGCGCGCGGCACTGGACCAGCGCGCCGCGCAGCTCGCCGAGCCACCTGCTCCCGAGGTACCAGCGGGATCGGTGGATCTCATCACCTTCCGCCTCGGCCGCGAAAACTGCGCGATCGATGCCGCGGTCGTCCTCAACGTTTTCCGCCTCGCGGGTCTCGCCCGCCTTCCCGGGGCCGCCATTCCCGTCTACGGCGTGACACTCTGGCGCGGCGAAGTCATGACGGTGCTCGATCTGCGGCCGCTGCTGGGCATGTCCACGATCGCCCTCAGTGATCTGGGACGCGTGATCGTAGTCGGTCGCAGTCGCGCGGCGTTTGGTTTTCTCGCCGACAGTGTTACTGGTGTGCGGGCGACGCTGCCCACGGAAATCCATCCACCGTCCGGGACATCCGGATCGCAGCACGCCCTCGTGAGAGGCATCACATCCGACGCCACCCTCGTGCTCGACGACGAGGAGCTGCTGCGTCTCGCAAATTCAGGAGTCTAGAATGAAATGGACGGTCAGTAGACGAATCACGGTGGCATTCGCCATCAGCATTGCGCTGTTGCTCTTCAACGCCGCGGTCGGCGTTTTTGCACTTCGGCGCGCCAACAGTGCATACGACCGCGCGCTCAGACAGCAAAAATCGGTTCTGGTCGCCGCGCTGGAAGCGAGAGTCACGTTCCAGAACGCGAACCTCGACTATCTGTTCTATGTTCTCGAGCCAAATCAGAAGTGGGCGGCCGAACGGCTCAGCGCGCTCGACTCCGCGCGCACAATGCTGAGGCAGCTTGCCGATTCGGCCTCTACCGCCGAGGCGCGGCAGACGTGGGCCGCGGCGGAGTCTCTACTCTCGCCGTGGAATAGCAGTGTTCTTTCGTCGATGGCGGCGGCGCAGCGTGGGAATCTCCCCGAGGCTCTCCGCA
>DASTTD010000283.1:0-2806 GCA_035760325.1 Gemmatimonadaceae bacterium | reverse complement strand
GAGCGCCGCCACTGCCTGTCCATGGCCGCTCACGTCGGCAAGCGCGATCCGCGAGACGATGCAGCTAGGGCACAGCGATACGTAGTGGACATCGCCGCCCGCATCAACTGGCCCCACAGGCACCGAATGCACCCATGCAGCTAACCCTGGCAGTTCGAGCAGGCTCGCGGTCCGCTCGTTACCCGCCGCTATCTCCGCGCACACGAGTTGTCTTGAGCTCGACCCTATCGGATTGTCACTACGTTCGCTGCCGACCGCGTCAAAGCTCATGGTGCTCCTTTCGCCATCATTTGAGCATGTGCGTCATCGCCGCGCCGCCGCTTCGAGCAGTGACACGATCTTCAGGTCGAGCTCCCGGGCAACGGCGAGAGCTGGCTCGCTCTCGTACGGAGCGATAAGACTCGCCATGGAGTCGTACGACAGGTGCACACCATCAGCGCGCTCGTCGACGAGGATCGTGATCGGTGCGTATGACGCTGCGTCGGGAACCGTCTTGGCCATCTCCTTCATGATGAGCGGATTGCCGACGACGAGTCTGAGGATCTGAGGTCCGCGTCCGCCTCGTGCCTTACGCAGCACTTCGCCAGCGTCAAAGCGGACGAACTCCATGAGATCCGACGATCCGATCGCCCCTTGGACCACGTCTTCAAGATCGGCGGCGGTCGTTGCCGCCGCAAGCGCGCTGTGGAACGCGTGCATATCCGGATGGCCGATGGTCGCCGTGAGCCTTCGGAGGATCTCGTCGAATGGCCTGGACGAGACAACGCTCACTCTTCGGACTGAGACCTCGATCGTTGGCATTTCCTCTCGCTCCGAGTGCCACGGTTAAGCAACCGTGGGCAGAAGATCCTCCGCGTGTTGCTCAGCGGCTGAGTGGGGGTGCACGACGCGTTCGTGAACGTGCGCGGCAGGAGTGCGGTCGATCTGGAGACTCAGTAATTCGGGCCGGCTGTAGTGGCCGCGTGAGTCCATCAGCTGCTTACGCTTGTCGATGCGCGTGAAGTCTAGGTCGGCGATGACCACGCCTTCGCCCGAGCGGAGCGGCTCGCCGATCAGGGTTCCATCGGGTGCCACGATGGCAGTAAAGCAACCACCAGAGATGGGGCCAATGCTGCCGCCGGTGTCGTTGGCGATCTGCGCCTGCTGATCGGCATCCAGCCAGGCCGTCGCGCAGACCACGAAGCATGCAGACTCCAGTGCATGCTGCCGGATGTTGATTTCCGTCTGCTCCGTAAACAGGCTGCCAAAGATCGAGCCCGGATACATCGCCGAGTGGATCTGCTCGCCGTCCGCCATCATGGCGTACCGTGCTAGAGGGTTGTAATGCTCCCAGCACGCCAGCTGACCAATGCGGCCGACCTCGCTGTCGACAGCGCGCAGGCCCGAACCGTCGCCCTGACCCCAGATCATGCGCTCGTGATACGTGGGCGTGATCTTGCGGCGCCGCTGAATCAAGGTGCCGTCGGCATCGAAGAGCAGTTGGGTGTTGTAGAGGGTTCCACCGTCTCGTTCGTTGATGCCGACAGACGCGACAACTCTCGCCTCTTTGCAGGCGTCGGTGATCGCGTTGGTCGCAGGAGAAGGCACCGTCACCGCCTGATCGAGCAACCTGAGGTGCTCACGTCCGCCAATGATCTGGTAGGCAGGCTGGACGAACGAAAAGTACGGGTAGTACGGGACCACGGTTTCCGGGAAGGCGGCGAACTGCACTCCCTCTCGACCAAGTTCGTGGATCTTTTGCACGATCTTGTCGACCGTTCCTTCGCGGCTGTAGAGGACGGGACTCAGTTGCACCGCTGCCGCTTTTACAGTTCTCATCGCCTTGTCCTTGCTAGTGATCGCAGCCACGAAGTGAGGCAGCCGCTCTGCTTACTTGTCGAGCACGACGAGCGGCTTGCCTTTTTCGACGATGTACGTCGCGAGCTCCGCCGCGTTGCCGGTGCCGACGTTCTTCGCCGCGTGAATCGTTCTGGCCGGGATGAATAAGGCCTCACCGGCCTTGAGCGTCACCGGCGGCTCGCCCTCGAGCTGATACTCCAGCGTGCCTTCGAGCACGTAGGCGACCTCTGCGCCCGGATGCGAGTGCTTACCGAACGCCACTCCGGGGTCGAAATCGACACGCACCTGGATGACCTCGCGTCCGGGGACGCCCAGATCGTGCCGTAGCGCATCGGTGCGCTTGATTCCCGGTTGCTGCGCGTGCGTCACGTGCAGCGCCAAACCGCTTCCGGCAATCAACACCCCGACCATCATTCGAGTCATGTTCATGCGGACTCCTTTAGTTCCTCGAAACTGAAATCAGTGATCAGTTCACGGACCTGAGCGATCTGAACGCGTCGCGGAGTTCGCTGGCAAAGAGATCGGGCTGCTCCCACGCGGCGAAGTGCCCGCCCTTGTCGAGCTTCTTGTAGTGAATGAGCTTGGGATACGCCCGCTCCGTCCAGCTCCGCGGCGCTTCGTATTGCTCGCCGGGAAACACGCTCACGGCTACCGGAATGGAGACGCCCTTGGCGTTGAAAAAGCCGCCCTTGTATTCCCAGTACAGACGAGACGCGGAGACTCCCGTATTCGTCAGCCAGTAGAGCGTGATGTTGTCGAGAATCTCGTCCCGTGTCAGTTCGCCGGTGGCGCTCGTGGTCCGGCTCAGAGCGGAATAGACGGCTGCGGCCGGCTGGCCGTCGGCATCATTGTGGTCGAGCAGCCAGGCGGCGAGACCGACAGGTGAATCCGCGATGCCGTACAGGGTCTGCGGGCGAGACCCCATCAGCCTGGCGTAGTCGACCTGCTTGAAGGTTCTTTCCAGCTG
>DASTTD010000282.1:0-2785 GCA_035760325.1 Gemmatimonadaceae bacterium | reverse complement strand
CGAAAGCGTCCGTTATCCATTGTGCCCTCGAGTGGTTGAGTTTGCGTGTTCCCGTCCCGCTTAGGCACGACGTAGGCCACGCCCCGCAAAACCTGCTCGAAAATCGCCCCGGTTTGGCCGGCTGTTTGCTCTATAATCCGGAGTAAGCCCTCAACTCAACAGGGGAGACAATGCGGCTACTGGAATCGAAACCCGAAAAAAAAACCCGGTGGGCCGGCGGGACCATCTTCAGCATCATTCTGCACGTCGGCCTGATTTTTCTAGCCGTTTTCGCGACAGCGCGAGCCGGCGTCGAGAAGGCGAAGAAGGACAGGGCTGAAAAGGTGAATTTCGTGGCGGTCAAGGAGCCGCCCCCGCCACCCGAGGTGAAGAAAGAGCCCCCGCCTCCCAAGACAGAGGCGCCCAAGCCGAAAGCGCCCAAGGCGAAGGTCGTTCAGGCTCCGCGCCTGCCCAAGAACGTTCCGCTCGCCCCGCCCAAGGGCTTCCAGGTCGTGCCGCCGGTGGTGAACATTCCCACCGCCCTTCCGTCGATCGACCTGTCGAAGGTGGTCACCAATGAGGCCGACTTCAGCGGCAAAGGCATAGCTGGCGGAACCGCCGGTGGCGTAGCGGGCGGGACCGGCAAAGCCGGTGATAAAGGCAAGGCCGCCGGCATCAAGCACGACGCGCCGTACATGGAGTTCCAGGTCGAAAAGCCGGTCCGGCACATTGGCGGCGCGACGCCCGAGTACCCGAGCAGCCTCAAGGATATGGGCGTCAAGGGCGAGGTCCTGGCGCAATTCGTAGTCGGCGAGAACGGCCGTTATCAAGGTGGAACGCTCAAGATTCTAAGCTCGAGCAACCCCGCGTTCAGTGACGCCGTCAAGCGGGCCCTCCCTGGTATGCGCTTCTCAGCCGCCCAGATCGGCGGACAGAAGGTGAAGCAGCTTGTCCAGCAGGCGTTTCAGTTCCAGCTAAAGTCGTAGAAAAAAGCACGACGAGGTCTAAGCCGCGGGGGATTCCCTCCGCGGCTTTTGCCTTATCCGGCTTCGCCTCGTCATGGAATAGAGCACCCGTCGACGGTGTATTACTTCCCTGATGAATAGATTGAAACTCCTGATGCTGATCCCGGGACACCGTGCCGTGCTCGCGCTGCTAGCCTCAATGACTTTTGCGGCCGGGGCCGACGCCCAGAACCAGCCGACATCGCGCCGTCCGAAGCCGCAGCGTCCGGTGGAAGTACCGCCCGCGGTCGTCGTGCTTCAGGTCGACACTACCGCCGGCGATTCGATTCGTACGATCATTCAACGCGACCTCGACTACGGCGACCGCATTCAGCCGGTGCTCCTCGACAGCGCGACATCGGCGGAAGTGTGGCACCCCCGCAAGCGCAGCATCAACTTCGGCCCATTGCGGGAGACGCGCGCCAGGTTTGCCGTGCGCGTGCGGCCGATCTCGACGGGACTGCGAGTGGAGATATTCGACGTAGCGCGGCGAAGGCTTCTGCAGGCCGCGAGCTTCAGGCTGCAGAGGGTTCCGCGCGACAGATCGAAGACGCTCCGCGACTCACTCGACCGGATGGCTCGCGTCCGCGCCGCGGCGTTGTCTGCCAAGCTCGCCGCCGACTCCGTCATCCTCGATACGCTCGCGCGCGCGGCCGAGCGTCCGGTTCGCCTGGATCGGCCAAGCCAGCGCAACGCGGCGAAGGCCGCCGCGGCGGCGCGGGACTCGCTCAGGCTGGAGATCGAGCGCCGCGAGGTCCTTTTGCGTGAGACGAGCGAGCGCGACATTGCGCGGGCGGATTCCATCTTTCGGACGATCGTCACGCGCGATTCACTGGTAAGAGATTCAGTGGACCGAGAGCGCCGGCTCTCCATCCACGGCGTCAGCGACGAGCTGGAGCGGTGGATCACCGGGACCCGCGGCGCGGCGCAAACCCGCATCGTCTTCATCGATCACGGTAAGCTGAAGATCGTCGACAGCGATGGCGCCAACATCCGCACTCTAACGACGGAGGGAGCGGCGCTTTCGCCCTCATGGCACCCCACCGGAAATTCGATCGTCTACGTCGACGCCAACGATGTCGGGACCCGGATCGCGCAATTCGATCTGAGGACCATGAAGTCGCAGATTCTGGCCGCTTCGCCGAAGGGCATGAACATCAGTCCCGTCTACACCCGTGACGGCAAGAGTATCGTCTGGGCGAGCGGAAGCGATGCGCCCGCCGAGCTTTTGCTCGCCAGCGCGAACGGCGGGGACACTACGGCGAAGCGATTTGTCGGTCGCACCGGATTCGAGACCACTTCACCGACGTTCAGCCCCGACGGAAAACAGATCGCGTTCATCTCGCCGCGGCCGCTCACGCCGCAGGTGTACGTCATGAACGTCGACGGCACGCGCCTGCGGCTGCTGACGCCGGTGGTGGCCGGAAAGCGCAGCTACCGCACGAGCCCCGACTGGTCTCCGAACGGGGAGGAAGTGGCCTTCATGCAGCAGATGGGCGACTTCCAGATCTGGACGATCAACGTGCGCGACCGGGTGATGAAACAGCTCACGACCGAAGGGGAGAACGAGGACCCCTCCTGGGCGCCGGACGGGCGGCACCTTTCCATCACAACTCGCCGCGGTGAGATCGGGGCCGACAGGAATATCTGGGTGCTCGATACTCGCACGGGGCGAATGCGGCAGCTGACGTTCACGAACGACGCGCGGCTGTCAGACTGGTCGCCGATCATCAAGCCGATCTTCTAGATCGCACTCACTCGCAGGTCAGTGCCCATGGAGCGTTGCTTTTTGAGTTTTGAGT
>DASTTD010000281.1:0-6267 GCA_035760325.1 Gemmatimonadaceae bacterium | reverse complement strand
CAGCTCGTGAACCTGCACGGGCAGCACGACGCTCAGACTTTGCTGGACGGAGAATCACAGCGGCAGATCCTCGATGCCTTCGGCGGAGCGCTCAGGCAGGCCGAGGCCGTCGCCCGCACACACGCCGAGCTCTCCAGCGTGAAATCGGAGATCGCGACCTTGTCCGCCCGCCGCGCCGATGCGGAGCGGCGCGCTGATTATCTGCGTCACGTTGCCACCGAAGTGGAGAGCGCGAGGCTTTCGCCGGGTGAAGATGTGCGGCTCGAGGACGAGGCGCGTAAGCTGGAAAACGCCGAGGAGCTGCGAACGCTCGCGACGACGCTGAGCGAGCTGCTGTCGGGTGAGGAAGCGAGCGTCATGACACAGCTCTCCGCCGCACGCCGGCCGCTGTCGGCGATCGAACGGATCGACCCTGCCGCCGCGCGCATGCAGGAGCTGTTCGACGCGGGGTTCTACGCACTGCAGGAGCTGGCGCGCAGTGTGGACGATTACGCCGGTGCGGTCGATCTCGATCCGGCGCGACTGGAAGAGATGCGGCGGCGGCGCGACCGCCTCTTCGGCTTGCTGAAAAAGCATGGCCCGACGCTCGACAACGTGATCGAAGCGGGAAGATCGGCGCGTGCGGAGCTCGATCTGATAGACACCGCGCAGTTCGATCTCGCCAATCTGACCGCGCGCGAAGCCGATGCGCGGGCACGACTGCGCGCGGAAGCGTCGAAGCTGTCGGAGCTGAGGTCGGCCGCGGGGAAGAAGCTTGCGGCGGCCGTTGACCGGCTGCTCCCGGAGCTCGGAATGCCCGACGGTCACTTTACCGCGGCCCTCCTCGAGCGCGAGGAGCCATCGGCGGAAGGGTCGGAGGACGTCGAGTTCAGGGTTGCGCTCAACGTCGGACACGAAGAGCGGCCGCTGGCCCGCGTGGCTTCAGGTGGAGAGCTGTCCCGGGTGATGCTGGCGCTCAAGACGATTCTCGCGCGTGTCGACCGGGTGCCGACCCTGATCTTCGACGAAGTCGATGCTGGAATCGGCGGGCGGGTCGGACTACAGGTCGGCGACACTCTGCGGCGGGTGGCGAAAGAGCATCAGGTGTTCGCTATATCGCATCTCCCGCAGATCGCGGCGCGGGCGCACCATCACATCGTCGTCGCGAAGGGCGCGCGCGGCGGAGTGACTACGGCTGACATTAGAGTGCTCGATCGAACCACGCGCGTCACGGAGATCGCGCGGATGCTCGGCGGGGACCCGGAGAGCAGGGTCAGCCGGGCGCACGCAAAGGAGCTTCTCGAGAGTGCGAGCCCGGGTGCGCCTCCTGGGTGATCCCAGTCTGTGCTGGTAACTCCCGTGCGCGCCTAGTTGCCGAACACCCGGGCGTAGAGCCGAAGCTGTATCTGGTCGGTGAATGCCTTGGGGACGTTTCCCGATCCCTTCACCGTCTGCCAGTGGAGGTAAGTGACTTCGAATGGAATCCCCGCCTTCTTTTGCTCGTAGGCATAGAGGTTGGAGAATGAAATGCCGCCGCCCAGGCGGTGCTCCTTCTGCTCGGTCTCGAGGTCGAGGGTGGACGCGTCGAGGGTGATGTCCGCAAAACCGGTGACCGCCGCCGGTATCGCGAAGGTTCCCGCGTAGCGGTCGCTCGACTTCGCGCGGTACACGTACTGTCCGGAGACCGCAAAAAAATCGTTGACGACGATGCGCGGCGTGGTCTCGAACTCGAAGATGTCGCCGAGGTTGCGCTCCACTTTCTGCCGGCGGTAGAGGGGCGCAAAGGTGCGATTGGGAAGATCCGTGATGCGCACGTGCTGGTCGTCGGCGAGCTGGGCGTTGTACCGGACGACGAACGATTGCCAGAACCGGCTTCCGAGCAGCAGATCGGCGAACACGCGTCCCTCGAGATCCGTCTGTCCCTGGCCGCCGCCGATGTCGATGAAGTTGTCGGGGGATTCGGCCTGACCGGTCGGAAGCCGTACGACGCCGCCGACGGAGAGGCGGAAATTGAGTCCTTCCGGCTGCATTCTCGCCACTGTCGAGTTGCCGAAGGTGTCGAGCAGAAGGAATTTGCCGCCGACGTCGATGTCACCGACGTGTGAGCGCGTCACGGTCTGGATCGGATCGGCCTGAACTCCGAACAGCGGATCGGTCAGGATCGTCTGCGCGTCGGCGGCCGTGAGCGTGTTTTGCGACGCGAACGGTCCGGTTGTGGTCGGCGCGATGTCGTTTACTCCGAACTGAGCGTATAGCGCGCGAAAGGCGGCGACCCGCGCCTCGATGGCCAGCTGCGCGTCGGTGTTTCTGATCGGCACGAATGGCGAGCTGGAATAGATCTGGTTCACTCCGCCCGCGAACGCCGTCGAGTTCGCGATCAGAGCCTGCGCGTTCGAGCGCTGCGCGTTGAGGGCGGGACAGCTCGGGGAAGCGCCGGGGTTGGCGGCGCATGCGTCGAGCGATGTCTGGAGACTCGCCGCGGCCGTCTGGAACTGCGAGAACATCAGCGCGTTCTGCGCGGCTGCCGCGGGAACGGCGAGCGCCGGATTGAATCCGAGGTTTCCTTCGCGCTGGTTCGGGTTGACGTCGAAGAACGCGGAGTTACGGGTCTGGACGTAGGGAACCTGGATGCCGAGCGAGAAGCGCCGGGACAGACCTGCCTCGATGACAAACGGGACCGCGGTGACCTGAGCTCGGAGGTCTAGTCGGGTCGATCCCAGGGAAAGGTTGAAGGCAGGGTTTCCCGTCAGCGCTCGCAGGCCTTCCTGAAGCCCCGTCGGACCTGCATTGAGGTTCGGAAACTCCCGTACACCCACGGTGTCGAGCACAAAGTCTATCCCCAGCGGCTCGAGTGACCCACTCTCGCGGCCGGGGGTATTCAGGCCATATCGCTCATTGAAGGAAGTCCACTGTCCGAGCGTGCGTACCCTGAGCATTCCACGGGGAAGCACCAGCGCGTCCTCACCGATGCCGAGCACGCGCTGGGCGGGCGCCGGCATCGCGGCCAGGGTCGTGACGGCGACACCAACCGTGGCAACGCGGACGAGGCAACGACGCATAGATTCCCGCAGGTTGTGATCGGACACCATGTGCGCTCGTCCATGAAGGGCGTTGCGCGCGGAGACGTTATCATTCGCGTTCAGGGTTTGTCAAACTTCGGTTTCAATCGCTTGTTGCCGCCGTTTTACGCCGGTAGCTTTGACATCGTTTGCGGGAATAGCTCAGTTGGTAGAGCACAACCTTGCCAAGGTTGGGGTCGCGGGTTCGAGTCCCGTTTCCCGCTTCGTTTCGTCCCGGGGAAAGCGCGGCCATCGCCGCCTCTCCTCTCCGTTACCGCTCGGGTGGCGAAATTGGTAGACGCGAGGGACTTAAAATCCCTTGGGAAAAAATCCCATGCGGGTTCGATCCCCGCCCCGAGCATACGTTGACGACGCGCTCCCAATGAGTGCCGCGACCGCATTGAAGCTCACTCCGCGCCGCCTCGAGCGCGTGCTGCTGATCGTCAATCCCGCTGCGCGACGCGGCACCCGGATGCGGGATCGCGCCCTGCGCGCCTTCGTCGATGAAGGCGTGGACTGCGATGTCGTGGTCACGTCGGCACCCGGTCACGCCGCGGTGTTGGCGCAAGCGCACGCCCACGAGTACGACGCGGTGTTCACCCTCGGCGGCGACGGCACCGTGATGGAAGTACTCGGAGCTCTCGCCCATCGCGGACCTCCGATCGGGATCCTGGCCGGTGGCACCGGGAACGTCATCGCCCGCTCACTCGGGATCCCGCTCAATCCGGCGCGCGCCGTTCCAATGCTGCTGCACGGCGACGAGGCGAGTCTGGACATGGGCCGCCTCGGCGATGGTCGGAGATTCGCAATCGGCGTAGGGGTGGGTCTCGATGCAACGATGATCGCCGAAGCGCCCGGTAAGCTGAAGAAGCGGCTGGGCTTCATGGCGTACGTCATTGGCGGCTACAAGGCGGTCCTGCGCAACCAGAAGTTCGCGCTGCGGCTCACGATCGATGGCCAGGTCTTCGAGCTCGAGGCGTCGGCGGTGCTGATAGCGAACTTCGGAGCGGTGCTGAACGATCTGGTAACACTGGGGAAGGGAATCGTCCACGACGACGGGAGGCTCGACGCGTGTGTGTTTTCTCCCGCGAACCTGCGGGATGCGCTCAGGATTTTGTGGCGGATGATTCGAAAGGATTTCAGCGCCGATCCGTGCCTGTTCTATAAATCGGGGCGTGAGTTCCGGGTCGAGACGGTGCCGTGGATGCCATCGCAGGCGGACGGAGAATTGCTGGCGGGGACGCCGCTCACGGTGTCGGTCGAGCCGCTGGCTGGCCGGCTGCTCGTGCCGAAGAAAAGCTGATCGGGCGCCGTCACCTTTCCATCCTGCCGCCAGGAGATCACGCTCGTCGGGACTGGCGCAGCCAGTCTGGCCCAGACATCGGTGTTCCCGCTGTACGCATCCTGTCTTGCGATCATGCTCTCATCCATCCGTGGTTAGTTAAGTCCGGTACTTCGCGAATTTCCGCACGTCCTTCACCGCTTGGCACTGCTTGCCGTGCTCGCAGTACCAGCCGTGGCGGTCGAAGAACACGAGGTGGTGGATCCGGGTCTGATCCAGCCGTTCCTCGACCTTGAAAAGTCGGGTAACTGACGTCCCGGCCCCGCACATGGCGGCCGGGTCCATCGGTTTGACCTTGACCCTCCTCGAGACCCTGGTGTTCTGCCGCCTTCCGGTGCGCTCCCTCCGTTTGGCGTGACCCATGTAAACTCCTGCTGGCCCGTGACTTACGCGCCGGTCTTCGGCACATCTTCGGGTACCGTCAAACTAACGTTTTGGGGGGGATCACGCAATAGCGAACGGGTATCGATTTCTGTCACCGATATGGCCCGCCTTGTGCCCCTATATCGCGCAGAGAACCCGCCCGAAAAAGGCTGCAGTCATACCCTGTAACACGGAGCAAAAATGGACCGCGGACTCGATTTTCTCAAAAGCCAGGTGAACAACGCCGTCATGCAGCACCAGACCTTTCTCAAGGCTCTGGAGGATCACGAAGGGCAGGCGGAGGATCCGCGTTTCCGCGATCTCTGCACCCGCCACATCCCGATCATGCGCGAGCACCAGCGCATGCTCGAGGAGTACCAGAACGAGCTTGGCGCCGAAGCAGGCGGCGGAAAGAAATTCCTCGGCAAGGCTCTGGGCGTTGCGCGCGATCTCGCCGACGCCACGCGCGAGAGCGACTTCCTGCGTCTGGTTGGTGACATCGTCATGGCGCGCCAGGCCGAGGACACCTTCAAGACGTTCCGTGAAGCGGGGAAGACTCTCGGCAATACGCGCCTGCACGAGATCGGCGACATCGGCGAGCGCCACCACGACGTCTACGTGAAGGAAGCGAACCGTCTCGTGCAGGGCATGTTCGTCGAGCACGTGCAGGGAGTGGATGTGAAGACGCGGACCACCACCACTCGGTTAGACGCGACCGCCTGAGGGCGCGCCCGGCGCGAGGCGGCGCTAATTTCCGCGCATGACGGACGTCGTCTCGCTCGCGGCCGAGCTCCTGGCAATTTCTTCCACCACCGGGTCAGAAGGGACGGTGGTGGATTTTGTGTCGCGCTGGCTGGTCGGCCGCGGCTGGAACGTGACGCTGCAGGAAGTGAGTCGCGGCCGCGCGAATGTCTGGGCTTCGAGGTCGGGCGGGGGCGTCACGTTTTCGACGCATCTGGACACTGTGCCCCCCTTTGTGCCTCCGCGGCTGGAAGGGTCGCGACTGTTCGGGCGCGGCGCGGCTGACGCCAAGGGAATAGCCGCGGCGATGCTCGTCGCGGCCGATCGTCTCGTAGACGAGGGGGAAAAGCGCGTGGAAGTCCTGTTCGTCGTTGGCGAGGAAAAGGGCTCCGACGGAGCGCGGGCGGCGAACCACCTGCCGACGAAGAGCAAATTCCTGATCAACGGAGAGCCGACCGAAAGCAAGCTCGCCAACGGAGCGAAGGGCTCGCTTCGCGTCACGCTTCGCACCCGCGGACGCGAGGCGCATTCGGCGTATCCGCACCTCGGCAAATCCGCCATCGAGCCGATGCTCGAGCTCCTTCCGACGCTCAAGTCCCTGCAGCTGGCGTCGGATCCTATCCTCGGTGACACCACCGTCAACATCGGAACGATCCGCGGCGGGACGGAGGCGAATGTGATCCCCGCGCATGCCGAAGCCGAGCTGATGTTCCGGCTCGTCGGCGATGTGGAGCCGGTGCGCAAGATGATTCTCGACTGGGCGAAGGGAAAAGCCGACGTCGA
>DASTTD010000280.1:0-3591 GCA_035760325.1 Gemmatimonadaceae bacterium | reverse complement strand
GATCCGGCGCGGCGGGGCAACGTGATGGCGCGAGAGCGCATGATCGTCCTGTTCGACCAGTCGGCGAAGTATCGCGCTCTCCCCGTCGGTACCGGAAACAAGACCGAGCGTCTGCTCGGTTATTTCACCTGGCACGCTGATGATTCTCCGCCGATCAATCCGCTCGGTGACCTGTTCAAGACGCAGGTGTGGCAGCTGGCGCGGCATCTCGGAGTGCCGGACGTCATCGTGTCGAAGCCTGCGTCAGCTGACCTGATCCATGGGCAGACGGACGAGGGTGATTTTGGCATCAGCTATGCCGACGCTGACCGCATCCTGAACTGGCTCGTGAGCGGGTACAATCCGGCTTCGCTTCTCACGAAGGGATTTGATGCGGAGAAGGTCGAGCTCATTCGCAAGAGACTCGCCGGCACTCACTGGAAGCGAAAGCTGCCGACCGTAGCGATGGTGAGCGTGACGGGGATCGGGGAAGCGTATCTGAGACCGGTAGACTACTGAAAATCAAAGCTCTGCGTTTTGAGTTTACCGTTGTTGCGTTCTCCGTAATGCGTTTGCGTTGCTACTGTTAGGGCTATGTTATCTGAAACTGGTGCCATCCTATCCAAGCTCGGTCCACCCCTCGCCTCATGAGTAGCCCCGCCCGTTTCCACGACCTCGAAGCGGTATGTAACAAGGGGTGGGATCTGATGACGCGCGCCGACGGTTATCTCTCGGAGCGAGAGGCGAGGTGCATTATGATCGCAGCCGCGCTCGCACCCGCGAAGGGCGCGAACCTGGAGATTGGGAGCTTCAAGGGCCGATCGACGATTGGACTGGCTCATGTCTGCAAACACTATGGACTGGGAAAGGTCGTTGCGGTGGACCCGCATACAGCGCCAGCCGTTACTGATCCGGACCTCAAGGGAGCGAAGTCTACGTTAGAGATTTTCCGCGCGAATCTGGATCGCGCGAAGCTCAGCGAGAGCGTTGATATACGGGTTGCATACTCCGGCAGCGTGGCGGCAAAGTGGACCGATCCTATCCGCTTCTTGTGGATTGACGGCGATCACACATATGCGGGAGCCAGGGCGGACGTTGAGTCGTTTCGCCCATTTTTGGTACCGGGCGCGCTTTTACTCATGCACGATGTCCTCGGCACTCACTACGGGTCCCTCAAGGTGTTCGTGGAACGGGTGCTCGGCTCCGACGATTTCGGACCGGCAGGATACTCGGGATCTATTGGCTGGGCGCAGTATCGCCCGCTGGATGGAAACCAGCAAAAATTCAGAATCAAAAGGCGTCTGTTGAGCATTCCCGCCAGGCAGATCCTTCCTGTTGCGAAATCGCCCCAGGGTTTGGCGGGATGGAACAAGTTGCGCTACAAGATATGGCGCCCACTCGCCCCTCACGGCGAAATGACGCCAGCGAAGCTGTGGTCAGCGATTCGATTCCCCTGACGACTAATACGGGTCCAATACTTCGCGGTCCAACCGCCGCAAAAATTCCGGGATACACCTACTGCTGTTGACACGCACCTGCTGTCACTCCGACTGTCGGCGGCATTCTGAACTCGCAGGTCGAGCCAATTTGGTATTTCGCGTTGTAAGCTCTCTCCGCGCTTTCCACCTCAGCGAGCTTGCGGAAGAGCGCGACGGAGTCGGTGGTCCGCGAGCAGTAGACCAGGTAGTACCGTGGTCCGCCGCACGCGCGTGAGCCCACTGGAGCGGTGCGGCACTGGTCGCCGGCGGTGCAGCCAGTGGCTTTGACGAGTGCCTTCGCCTCTTCTTCCAGCCGAAGTATTGCCGCCCAGTCTGATTGCTCGTTCGACGGCGGCGGCGTCCGTCGATCACCAGTCCCGTCCGGCGTAGTGGCCTGTGGAGGCGGCTGCGTGCAGGCCGCGGCAACGACGCTTGCAGCGACGCATACGGCCAGGCGCTTCAAGTTCATCAACAGCTCCTGAGCGGGGTTTATAAGTCAGTCACCCGGCACGAACCCGGCCAGTTCCGGGCCCGCCATGCGTAGCCCGGACGGCGCGCCTTCTGCTATTTTCTGAAGAGCCGGCGCTTTTCTTTCTCCAGCGGATTTCATGGCCACCAGAACGGTTCCCGACCGCAAATCCTCTTCCGCATCAGCGAGCTCGCGGCTTTCACGGAAGGACCTCGTGGCTGCCTATCGCACAATGCTGCTGTCGAGGCGGCTGGACGACAAGGAAGTGCAGCTCAAGCGGCAGAACAGGATCTTCTTCCAGATCTCCGGCGCGGGACACGAGGCCATTCTGACCGCGGCGGGGATGATTCTCAAGCCCGCATACGACTGGTTTTTCACCTACTACCGCGACCGGGCGCTGTGCCTGCAGCTGGGAGTAACCCCCGCGGAGATGCTGTATGAGGCGGTCGGCGCCGCCATCGACCCCGCTTCCGGAGGCAGGCAGATGCCCAGCCACTGGGGTCACAAGGATTACAATATCGTCTCCTCCTCCTCTCCGACCGGAACGCAGTTCCTCCAGGGTGTCGGCGCGGCCGAGGCGACGCTACGCGCCAGGCTGCTCGACATCTCCGAGGGATTTCAGTCCGACGAAGTGGTTCTCGTCTCGACCGGTGATGGCACGACGAGCGAAGGCGAATTCTGGGAGTCGCTGAACACAGCCGCGAACCTGAAATTGCCGGTTGTCTATCTCGTCGAAGACAATGGCTACGCCATCTCCGTCCCCGTCGAAGTGAATACGGCAGGGGGGAGCATCTCCAGGCTCGTGCGGTCGTTCCCGAATTTCTACATCGAGGAAGTCGACGGCTGCGACCTCCTCGCGAGCTACGACGTGATGCAACGCGCGGTCGAGTACGCTCGGCAGCGGAAAGGTCCGGCGCTGGTTCACGCCAAAGTCATCCGCCCATATTCACATTCTTTGTCCGACGACGAGACGATGTACCGTCCGCCGGCAGAGCGGGAAGCGGATGCGGCGCGGGATCCGGTTACACAGTTCCCTAAGTGGCTTATCGCTGAAGGCCACGCCACCGAGACCGGGATCAAGCAGATCCAGGAAGAGGTGGATGCGCTCGTGCTCGCGGCGACCGACGATGCGCTGGCGCAGCCGCAGCCGGGCGCCGAGAGCGTGTATTACGGGGTCTACTCACCCGACGTCGATCCCACCAGCGAACAGTTCGACACCGAGGACGATCCGCAGTTCTCAGGCGAGCCGACGACGATGGTCGATCTCCTCAACGCGTGCATGAAGGACGAGATGCGGCGCGACAGGAAGATCCTCGTCTTCGGTCAGGACGTCGCCGATGTCTCGCGCGAAGAGTATCTAGGGAAGGTCAAAGGCAAGGGTGGTGTCTTCAAGGTCACCTGGGGACTGCAGAAGGAATTCGGCGGCGCCCGCGTCTACAATTCTCCCCTGGCCGAGGCGAACATCGTCGGGCGCGCCATCGGCCTGGCGGTGCGGGGCTTCAAGCCGGTCGTCGAGGTCCAGTTCTTCGATTACATCTGGACCGCCTACATGCAGCTCAGGGACGAGCTCGCCACGATGCGCTGGCGCTCCAACAACAGCTTCTCGGCCCCGGTCGTCGTCAGGACGACGTACGGCGGTTACATCCGTGGCGCCATTTACCACTC
>DASTTD010000279.1:0-20559 GCA_035760325.1 Gemmatimonadaceae bacterium | reverse complement strand
TCCTCGTGATCGGCGTCGTCGCAATGCTCGGCGCTTTCACCCTGCGATGAGCTGAGCGAATGGCTTCTTTTCTGGATTCCATCCGCTACAACGACTGGGCGCTCGTTGCCCTGCTCCTGATCCCGCTTATCGGGGCAGCGGTGATTTTCATAGCCGGCCCTCGGACGGCGTCGCCGGACACGCAGCCTCTCGAAAATCCGGTCGCGCGGCAGATCGCGTTTTACACGCTACTCTTCGAGTTCATCGTATCCCTCGGGCTATGGTGGTCATTCGACCCCGTGAATCCAGGCTGGCAGGCAGCGATCGACTTGCCGTGGATTCCGACCTGGGGCGTGCGGTTCACGCTCGGCGTGGACGGAATCGCGCTGGTGATGGTCCTGCTGACGACGTTCATCATGCCGCTTACGGTGCTGGGCGGCTGGACGAGCGTCCGCACCAAGGTCCGCAGCTACTACGCGCTGCTGCTCGTCCTCACCACGGGAATGCTCGGGGTTTTCCTCGCCCGGGATCTCTTCCTTTTCTACGTGATGTGGGAAGTCATGCTCGTCCCGATGTACTTCATCATCGGAATCTGGGGAGGCGAGCGCCGCATCTACGCCAGCCTCAAGTTTTTCATCTATACGATGCTGCCGTCCCTGCTCATGCTCGTGGCGATCATCTATCTGGGGTTGCATGCGCGGGATGCCACGGGAACTCCCAACTTCAGCTACGACAATCTGCTGAGACTTTCGACCGTCACGCCGACGGCCGCACTCTGGCTGTTCGGCGCCTTTGCGTTTGCGTTCGCCGTGAAAGTCCCGATGTTCCCGTTCCACACCTGGCTTCCCGATGCGCACGTCGAGGCCCCGACGGCAGGTTCGGTGATTCTGGCGGGCATCATGCTCAAGATGGGGACCTTCGGGTTCCTCCGGTTCGCGCTCCCGCTCTTCCCAGGCGCGGCAATGCACCCGACGATCCGGACGCTGATGCTGGTACTGGCGGTGATCGGCATCATCTACGGCGCCCTGGTGGCGATGGTGCAACCCGACTTCAAGAAGCTCGTCGCCTATTCATCGGTGAGTCACCTCGGGTTCGTCATGCTCGGAATTTTCGCGCTGACGGTTCAGAGCGTGCAGGGAGCGCTCATGATCATGATCAGCCACGGCATCTCGACCGGAGCGCTGTTTCTACTGATCGGAATGATTTACGAGCGCAAGCATTCGCGCCTGATCGAGTCGTACGGCGGCATCGCGCGCGTCGTGCCGATGTTCGCCGCGATTCTTACCTTCGTCTCACTGAGCAGCATCGGGCTTCCGGGAACCAACGGTTTCGTCGGCGAGTTCCTGGTGCTGGTCGGCTCGTTCCGCACCTATCCGGTTTTCGCGACCATTGCCGCGACGGGAGTGATTTTCGCGGCGGCGTATCTGTTGTGGGCGATCCAGCGGATCCTGTTCAACGCGCTGGATAAGACCGAGAACACCCATTTGCCCGACCTCAACCGGCGCGAGCTGGCTCTGCTTGCTCCTCTCGTTGCCGCCATCATCTGGCTCGGCGTTTATCCGGCTCCGGTGCTGCGCCGGATGGAGAGCGCGAGTCAGGCCCTGGTGAGCAGGGTTCAGGATGGAGCTACCGTGTCGCCAATGCGACCGCTGGCGGTGCGCTGATGTTCGATCTCAGTCTTCCCGGAGATCTCGCCGCCGCGCTGGGGCCCGACCTCCTGCTGATGGGCGGGGCCATGCTGCTGCTGCTGTGGTCCGCCTGGCGTCCCGAGACTGAGGTCAACCAGCGCCAGGTCGGCATCGCGTGCATCGGACTCTGCATCGCCGTAATGATCACCGTCGCCTTCTACGCGTATCGGGGTTATTCGGCGGGGAACGGAGTCATTGCCGTCGACAGCTTCCGCTGGGTCGCGGACGAGATCTTCCTCATCGCGACCATCGGCACCATCGCAATGTCGCTGGACTACAACCCGAGAGAGGGGATACTCGCGGGTGAGTCGCACGTGCTGTTGCTGCTGGCGACATCGGGGATGATGATCCTCGCCGCGGCGCGCGATCTGATCATCGTGTTCCTTGGAATCGAGCTGATGTCGATCGCCATCTACGTTCTCGTCGGCATCAACCGGCGCCGGGAGCGGTCGGCCGAAGGAGCGATCAAGTACTTCCTGCTCGGCGCCTTCTCCACCGCGTTCCTTTTGTACGGAATCGCGCTCGTTTACGGTGCCACCGGCGCCACGAACTTCGCGGCCATTGCCGACAACATCCAGCGCCTCGCACTCGCGAAGAGCGGACTTCTGCTCGTGGGCCTGGGACTCCTCGTCGTCGGCTTCGGCTTCAAGGTCGCCGCGGCTCCCTTTCACATGTGGGCTCCCGATGTCTATGAGGGAGCCCCGACGCCAATCACGGCCTACATGGCTGCCGCCGTGAAGGCGGCGGCGTTCGCGGCGTTTTTCCGGCTCTGGCTGGAGGCGTTCCCGAACCTGCTGACCACCTGGCACGATCCGATCTGGTGGCTCGCCGCGGTGACAATGGTAGTTGGAAACCTGGTTGCGCTGGCGCAACGCGACATCAAGCGTCTGCTCGCGTACTCGAGCATCGCCCACGCCGGCTACATCCTGGTGGCGATGGTGGTCGGAACCCCGCTCGGCAGCTCCGCGTTCATGTTCTATCTCTTCGCGTACACGATGGCCACGCTCGGCGCGTTCGCCGTGATAGTCGCGATGGGCTCGCCTGGCGAAGACAGGATGGGCGTCGAGGAGTACTCGGGGTTGTGGAACGTGAGACCAGGCCTGGCGGTGGCGATGGCTGTCTTCATGCTCGCGCTCCTCGGCTTCCCGATCTTCGGCGGGATCGGGTTCTTCGCCAAGTGGTACGTGCTTCAGGCGGCTCTTCAGACGCCGGCACCTCAGACGAGGCTGGCGATCATCCTCGTGCTCACAAGCGTCGTGAGCGCGGGATACTACCTCTACGTGGTCATGGTGATGTTCATGAAGCCGAGGTCGTCGACGGCGGTCCTGCCTGCCCGGACCACTCGCTGGACCGGCGCGGTCGTGTGGGGCAGCGCCGCGGTTATTCTGGGGTTCGGGCTGTTCCCCGACCTCCTGGTTTCCTTCACGAAGCGAAGCACGCTCGACGTGGCACGGAAGCCTGTCCCCGCCGTCACCACCCGCTGAAAACGATGCCGCTGTCACGAAATATTTTTCGCGAGTACGACATTCGTGGCGTCGCTGGCCGTGACCTCACCGAAGAAGCGGCAACCGCCATTGCCGGCGCGTACGCTGCTTTCATGGCGGAGAGTGGTGTTAAGGGAGCTCTGGCCGTCGGACGGGACAATCGTCCCAGCGGTGGAGCCTTGCACCGGACGCTGGTGGGTGGGCTTCTCGCGGCTGGAGTGGATGTCGTCGATATCGGAATCGTTCCGACGCCGGTAGCGTACTGGTCGCAGCACAAGCTCGATGTCGTTGCGGGAATCCAGATCACGGGATCGCACAATCCGCCGGAGTACAACGGGTTCAAGCTCGGTCTCGAAACCAAGCCGGTCTACGGCGCGGATATCCAGCACATCTACGAGCTGGCTACACGTGGCGCGTTTCCGAAGGGCAGGGGCAAGCTCAGCAGCGACCCCGTAATCGATCGGTACACCGACGACATCGTAGCGCGCGTCGGGAAGCTCGAGCGCAACGTGAAGGCGGTCCTCGACTGCGGAAATGGCGCTGGGGCGCTCGTCGTCCCGAAGCTCTTCTCGCGGCTTGGCATCGAGCCGCGCTACCTGTTCTGTGAGAGCGACGGGACGTTCCCGAACCACCATCCGGATCCGACGGTGGCGAAGAACGTCGAGGATCTCATCGCTGCCGTGAAGCGCGATGGCGCTGAGATCGGTATCGCGTTCGATGGTGACGCGGACAGGATCGGCGTGATCGATGAAACCGGCGAGATCATCTGGGGGGATTATCTCCTCATCGTGTACGCACGCGATGCCCTGGCCCGGACGGGAAAAGGACAATCCATCGTGTTCGACGTGAAGGCATCGCAGGCGCTTCCCGAAGCAGTCGAGAAGGCGGGCGGGAAGCCGGTGATGTGGAAGACGGGACATTCCCTGATCGAAGAAAAAATGCACGAGACGCACGCGCCGGTAGGCGGCGAGATGTCGGGCCACATGTTCTTTTCCGAGGGCTTCTACGGCTTCGATGACGCTCTGTATGGCGCCGCGAGGCTGCTTCAGATCGTCGCCCGCTCCGGAAAAACCGTCCGGCAGCTGCTCTCGGACGTTCCTCGCTTCGTATCGACACCGGAGATCCGCGTCGACTGCCCGGACGAGAAAAAGTTCGGCATCGTGAAAGAGGCGCAGGAATATTTTTCGGCGAAATACGAAGTCATCACCGTCGACGGCGTGCGCGTGCTCTTTGGCGACGGGTGGGGCTTGATCCGCGCCTCCAACACCCAGCCCGTGCTGGTGATGCGATTCGAGGCGCGCACAGAGGAGCAGCTGGAGCGGATCCAATCGGAGATGCAGGGGTGGATACGCTCGAAGGGCATAAAGGTTTGATGTGATGTCTCGCCGGCGCCTCCTACTCGGCGTCGTGATGGCGGCTGCACTGCTGGTTGCCGGCCGCGCCCTGTCCGCGGCCTATGCGGATTACACGTGGTATCGCGCGCTGGGCGCGACGGCGCTCTGGAACGAGCGGGCAGTCGATCTGATTCTCGTTTACGCGGTCGGTCTCGGCGTCTCGTTTGGAATCGCTCTGACAAATTTTTCGACCTTCGCCCGGAGCATCGGCTCGCTTACGCTCCCGCGCCGTCTGGCGAACGTCGAGTTTGGGGAAGCGGTTCCAAGGCGATACCTGGATCGATTCGCCATCGGGCTGGCTCTGGGCGTCGCGGGAATTCTGCTGCCGTTGCTCCCTTCGTGGGAATCACTGGCGGTCCTCCGCCGGGGCGTGACTTTCCAGGAGCGCGACCCGTACTTCCACCACGACCTCGCGTTCTATACGACCTGGCTCCCGTTCGAGAAGGCGCTGTACATGTGGGTGATGTTACTGGTCGTGACGGTCGCTCTTCTCGTCATCGCTCTTTACTCCCTTACCCCGGGCCTGCGGTGGGATCGCGGCGGACTGCACATGACCACGCTGGTGCGACGCCACCTGAGCGTACTCGCGACCGTGATCCTGCTTCTGACAATGTGGAGCTACCGCCTGGCGTCATATGACTTGCTGATTCAAACGGGCGCCGAGACGGGATTCTCATATCTCGAGCATCAGTGGCTGCTCCCCGGGTTGCTGATCCTTTCGATTGCCACCGCCGCCGCGGCGGCGACAATGCTCTTCAGCGGGTGGACCGGACAGCTGCGCACGAGCTTCGTCGCGGTGACCGGGGTGATCATCCTCTCGATCGCGGTGCAGGAGGTCGTGCCGCTCGTAGTCGAGCGGTTCACGCCCGCAGAGGCGATGGCGGTCAACGAGCGACCGTACGCCGCCATGCGCTCCGAGTTTACTCGCCGCGCTTACGACGTCCCGGTGGTCACGCGGGAGAATGGGCCTGGGAGCGTCCTTTCCGCCGCCGATACCGTCGAGCCCGGGATGGAGGAGAGGCCTTCGCTTCAGCAGGATTCGCTCGTCTACCCCGGCGCGGAGGGGTTGCTCGTGGTGAGTGAGCCGCAGGTGGATGTCGCTGGCCAGCGCCTGGGGACGGGTTTGTCGCGTGCTGCCTTTGCCTGGGCGTATCAGTCAATGGCGCTGTTGTCCGATTCTCTGCCACATCGCGGACGGATTGTGACGGTGCGCGATGTCCGAAAAAGGATTGGAGCGCTGGCTCCGATATTCGCGCAAGGCAACACGGCAACCCCGCTCTTTCACGCCGACACTCTTTACTGGAAGCTCGAGCTGTATTCAGCCTCGTCCGACTATCCACTCAGCGAAGCGCGCAGCTTCGGCGGCAGGGAGCGAAACTACTTCCGGCACGCGGCAACCGCACTGGTGAACGGGCGTACCGCGCGCGTGACCTTCGCCCCAGTCAGCAACCCCGATCCGATCGCGCGGGAGTGGATGCGGGACTTTCCGCACTCCGCCGATCACAGAGCCGTCGCTGTCGTTCGCGGCCTGACGGCGACTCCGTGGGATCCCGCGGGTCCGCAGCTCACGGGCGCCTCCGATGACTCGACTTTCCGCGTCAGGGTAACGCGCCTTTACAACTCGATGCGCGCATCTCTCGCCGCCGGCAATCTCAGCGCCTTCAGTGCCGCCTATGACTCGCTCGGCGCGCTGATCGGTTCCGGGCGCGAATGACCTCTTCTCCGAAAATTGCGGTGATCGCGGTTGGTGGAAACGCACTCTCCCCGCCCGGAGAGCGGTCGACAATCGCCGACCAGTTCCGTCACAGCCGCGAAAGTCTCGGTCCGATCGTTGATTTCGCCCTCGATGGCTGGGGCCTCGTCGTAGTGCACGGGAACGGACCACAGGTTGGCGACGAGCTCGTACGCAACGAGAAAGCACGGAACGAGGTTGCTCCGCTACCGCTGGGCGTGCTCGTCGCCGCTACTGCCGGCTGGATCGGATACATGCTTCAGCAGTCGCTCGAAAACGCGCTCAGAAGGGCAGGCAGCTCGCGCGACGTCGTGACGATTCTGACGCAGGTGGAAGTCCCGGCGGACGATCCGGCGCTCAAGGATCCGACGAAATTCATCGGGCACGGGCTCTCACCGGTCCGGGCGAAGGAGCTGCGGGGCGAGGGGCATGGCGTGAAGAAGGACGCAAAGGGACGGCTGCGTCGCGTTGTCGGCAGCCCCAGACCTATCGCGATCCACGAGCTCTCGACGATTCGGAGTCTGGTCGAGCGGGAAACCGTCGTTATCGCGTGCGGGGGAGGAGGAATCCCCGTTTATCGCGATCCGCAGCTGGGACTCGAGGGCGTTGACGCGGTTGTCGACAAGGACCTCGCCGCAGCGGTGCTCGCGCGCGAGCTCGGCGCGGAGCTGCTGCTGATACTTACCGACGTCGACGCGGTTTATACTGGCTGGGGCACGGAAGAGCAGAAAGCGATCGGCTCGATGTCGGTAGCTGAAGCTGACAGGCTTGCCGCGGCCGGCGCGTTCGGCGAAGGGAGCATGGGACCCAAGGTCGCCGCCGCCGTGAGTTACGTGCGTGCGACAGGAGGCCGTGCCATTATTACCGAGCTGAGCAAAGGAAGAGAGGCGGTCAAAGGCTCCGGCGGCACGGAGGTCACTCCCTAAGTGCCGTCTTTCTATTTGACGGAATTGCGTACAGGCAACGGTTTGGAGACAGAGTGAACATTCACGAGTACCAGGCAAAGGAAATTCTTCGCAGGACCGGCATCCCGATACCGCCGGGGGAGGTCGCCGCCACGCCGGAAGAGGCGGAAGCAATCGCGCGGAAGTTCGGCGGCACCGTCGTCGTGAAAGCGCAGGTACACGCTGGCGGAAGAGGGAAAGCCGGGGGAGTGAAGCTGGCAAAGACACCTGAGGAAGCGAAGAAGGTCGCCCGGGATATCCTGAAGCTCAGAATCAAGGATCTGCCCGTCACGAAGGTCCTCGTCACGCCGGCGGCCGAGATCGCGTCAGAGGCCTACGTTGGCATCATCATCGATCGCGCGTCCAAGCGGGCGGTGTTCATGGTAAGTCCCGCCGGCGGAATCGACATCGAGGAAGTCGCGGCGAAAACGCCCGAAAAGATCTTGCGGCTCGCTGTTGATCCGCGCTATGGACTCCAGGCATACGAGGCGATGCAGCTCGCATTCTTCCTTTACCCCGACGTCAGGCAGGCGCGGCCGGCCGCGAAGATCCTGCAACAGCTGTACAAGGCTTTTTCCAGGAGCGGCGCTTCGCTCGCGGAGATCAATCCGCTGGTCACGACCCCATCGGGAGACGTCCTGGCCCTCGATGCGAAGATGGTGATCGACGACAACGAGATCGACCGGCGTCCCGACATGGCGGCGCTCCGGGACGAGTCGTCGGAGGATCCGAGTGAGGTCGACGCGCGCAACGCCAACCTCACCTTCATCAAGCTGGACGGAAACGTCGGCTGCGTCGTAAACGGCGCCGGTCTCGCGATGGCCACTATGGATCTGGTGAAGTATTACGGCGGCGAGCCCGCCAATTTCCTCGACATCGGCGGCTCGTCCAATCCCGAGAAAGTGGTGAGCGCGCTTCGCATCATCACGTCGGATCCGAACGTGAAGGCAATCCTGTTCAACATCTTCGGCGGAATAACCCGGACCGACGACGTCGCGAACGGCATCGTGACGGCCACGCGTGACAACCCGCTCAAGGTGCCGCTAGTAATCCGCCTCACCGGAACCAACGAGGAGATCGCGCTCGAGATTCTAAAGAAGGCTGGGATGTCGGCGATGACGGACATGGACGAAGCCGTGAAGAAAGCCGTTGAGCTCGCGACCGGCGGAAAAGGGAAAGCGGCATGAGCATCTTCATCGACAAGGGCACGCGCCTCCTGATCCAGGGAATCACGGGGCGCGACGGCTCGTTCCACGCCAGGCAGATGATGGAGTACGGCACTCAGGTCGTAGGCGGCGTAACTCCGGGGAAGGGCGGTCAGAAGTTCGAGGGCAAAGTCCCCATCTTCAATACCGTCGCCGAAGCGGTGAGCGCGACCCACGCTGACGCGACGGTGATCTACGTCCCGCCGCCTTTCGCCGCCGACGCGATGATGGAAGCGGCCGATGCGGGGATCGCGTTCATCGTCTGCATCACCGAGGGTGTACCCGTGCTCGACATGACGCGGGTCTATCCTTTCGTCACCGAGAAGGGTTCGCGCCTGCTCGGCCCGAATTGTCCCGGGTTGATCTCTCCGGGGAAGTCGAAGATTGGAATCATCCCCGGTCGTATCTGCACGCCCGGTCCCATCGGACTGGTCAGCCGGTCGGGGACGCTGACTTATGAAGTCGTTTATCAGATGACGCGCGCGAACATGGGACAAACGACCTGCGTCGGTATCGGCGGCGACCCGATCAACGGCACCAATTTCATCGACTGTCTGGCCGCGTTCGAGAAGGATCCGGAGACAACGGCTGTCGTGATGATCGGCGAGATCGGCGGTACGGACGAGCAGGACGCCGCGCGGTTCGTCAGCCAGAGCATGTCCAAGCCGGTGGTCGGCTTCATCGCCGGACAGACGGCGCCGCCGGGCCGACGCATGGGCCACGCCGGCGCGATCATCTCGGGCTCGACGGGCACCGCCGCCGAGAAGATGCAGGCATTCGAGGAAAACGG
The DNA here is from genome assembly GCA_035760325.1 of Gemmatimonadaceae bacterium. Taxonomy (GTDB): domain Bacteria; phylum Gemmatimonadota; class Gemmatimonadetes; order Gemmatimonadales; family Gemmatimonadaceae; genus UBA4720. The sequence goes on along the minus strand of DASTTD010000279.1, from coordinate 11,343 downwards.
CATCGCCGTCGCGAAGAGGCCGATCGACGTCGTCGAGCTACTCAAACACGCAACCCGTTAGGAACCGAGCACCCAATGGCAGGCAACAGAACTCTTACGATCATCAAGCCCGATGCCTTCAATGCCGGCAAGGCGGGACTCATCCTCGCCCACCTCGAGAAAGCGGGGTTCAAGGTAATTGCCGCGCGCATAATGCGTCTCTCGGAGCAGCAGGCGGGTGCTTTTTACGCGGTTCACCGCGAGCGTCCATTCTTTGGCTCCCTCACGCGCTTCATGACTTCCGGACGCTGCATGCCAATCGTGCTCGAGAGAGGAGACGCGGTGAGCGCTCTCCGCAAAACGATTGGCGCGACCGACCCGGCCGAAGCTGAAGCGGGCACAGTGCGGAAGCTCTACGCCGAGTCGAAGGAGCGAAACGCGATTCATGCCTCGGACTCGGACGAGAACGCGGAAAGGGAAGCACGGTTTTTCTTTCCGGAGTCCGAGCTGGTTTAAGCCCGGGGCGGGGGCGAAATCGCCCGGTTCCGGGCTGGAATCGATTGCATAAACCCGCTAGGTTAAAGGGCTTATGCTTTCCTTCGACATCCGCTCGCTCGAAACCAGGGCCGTTCAGGTCGACGGCTCGCTCGAGCCCGACGACCCTGTCTGGGAGGAAGGAGATACGCGTCCTTCCGAGCCAATCCGGGTTACCGGCAGATTGTCCACCGCGGGTGAAGGCCGATTCTATTTCAGTGGCCGAATCTCCGGAGCTCTCGACCTGGCGTGCCGGCTGTGCCTCGAGGATGTCGCGGTCCCCGTCGCGGAAGACGTTCACTTCCTTCTTGCCGAAACGGGCGCGGAGGAGGCCGAAGATCCGGACGTCTTTCTTTATGACCCATCCGCGCGCCTGCTCGATCTGCGGGCGGCGGTCAGAGAGACCTGGCTGCTCACTGCTCCGGCATTCGTTCAGTGCAAGGACGACTGCAAGGGACTCTGCGCTGTCTGTGGCACCAACCTGAACGAAAGCACCTGCGCCTGCACGCCAACAAAAGCTGATACTCGCTGGGACGCGCTGCTGAAGCACCAGGGCGACGCGCGCTAGCACTTCACATTATTAATCAGGTACACCATCAATGGCAGTTCCCAAGAGACGAACCTCCAAGCGAAAGAAGCGGGCGCGCAACACCCATAAGACCGCCCCGGCGATCGTGATTCAGAAATGTCCGCGGTGCCAGAGCATGAAGCGTCCGCACCACGTCTGTGAGGAGTGCGGATACTACGCGGGCGAGCAGCGAGTAGAGCCCCGGGAAGCGTAGGTTGGCACGGATCGCGTTGGACGCTATGGGAGGGGATTTCGCTCCCAAAGCGACAATCGCGGGAGGTTTGCTAGCCCTCCAGGAGCTCGATGCGGCGCACCGTCTGCAGCTGGTGGGTCAGACCGCCGTCATCGAGTCGCAGCTTGCCAATCTCCTGGCGGGAGAGCACGCGGCGGCATTCGGCGTGCGCGATCGCATCGACATTGTCGAGGCGCCCGACGTGATCGAGATGTCCGCCAAGCCGGCGTCCGCTCTCCGCAAGAACCCCAACAGCTCGATGGTCGTCGGCCTGAAGCTCCAGGTCGACGGAAAGTCGGATGCCTTCGTTTCGGCGGGAAGCACCGGAGCTCAGATGGCGGCCTCCGCCATGCTCCTCAAGCTCCAGCCGGGGCTGACGCGCCCCGCCATCGCCACTGTCTTTCCAACCGTACGAGAGCCCGTCATCGTTCTCGATTCGGGAGCGAACGTCGACTGTTCCACCAGGGAGCTTCTGCAGTTCGCGTGGCTTGGCGCGGTTTACGCGGAATGCATTTTCGGCCGACGCAGTCCTTCGATCGGACTGCTGTCGATCGGCGAAGAGCCGGAGAAGGGAAACGCGGTGGTCAAGGAGGCTAACGTCCTGTTCCAGAAGGCAGGGTTCAACTTCCATGGAAACGTCGAGGGACGCGATCTGCCGGCGGGCGCTAGCGATCGTGGTCCGTTCGACGTCGTCATCTGCGACGGATTCGTCGGCAACGTCGTGCTCAAGTTCTACGAAGCAATTGCTCCAATGGTTCTTCGCCTGCTGGACGAGCACCCCAGCATCAATCCCGAAGACGTTCGCGCCGCTCTCAAGATTCTGGACTCCAGCGAATACGGCGGCGCGCCCCTCCTGGGCGTGCGCGGCGTCAGCATCATCTGTCACGGGAACTCATCTCCGCGCGCTATCAAGAACGCCATCAAGGTTGCGGTGCGGGCGGTAGACACGCGAATGAACGACCAGATCGGCCTGCGCCTTGGCGAGGCAGCGCCAACCCTCGAGGCAGCAGCGAGGTCGGCATGAAGAGACCCTATGCCGCTATCGCCGGAACGGGCCGCGGGCTGCCCGCCCACGTGATGACCAATCACGACTTCGCGGCGATCGGGATCGAGACGTCGCACGAGTGGATTCACGAGCGCAGCGGCATCGTGCAGCGACACATCGCCCGGGATGGCGAGACCACGTGCTCGATGTCCGCCGAGGCGGCGAAGCACGCAATGTCCGCGGCGGGGGTGCATGCGGGAGAGATCGACGTGATCATCCTCGGGACCGCCACTCCGGACCGTCTTCTTCCCGCGACCGCGGTCGACATCCAGGCCGCGATCGGAGCGACTCGCGCCGCCGCGTTCGACCTCAGCGCCGCGTGCTCGGGCTGGCTCTACGCGATGACCACTGCCGAAGGACTGATCATGTCGGGTGTCGCCGAGACGGCGCTCGTCGTCGGCGCGGAGAAGATGAGCGCGATCGTCGACTGGAAGGATCGCTCGACCTGCGTGCTGTTCGGCGACGGTGCCGGTGCGGTGATCCTCAAGAGGAGCAGGCACGGCAAGGGAATACTCTCCGCATACATGCGCAGCGACGGCAAGCTGGCCGACCTGCTCTACCGGCCGAACGGAGGCGCGACCACTCCCATGAGCGCCGCGATTCTCGAGGACCGCTCGCATCTGGTGCGGATGGCCGGCCGCGAAGTTTTCAAGCACGCCGTCCGGTCGATGGCCGACGCCGCGGACCGCGCCCTCGACGGCGCCAAGCTGACCGGCTCGGATATCGACCTCCTCATTCCGCACCAGGCGAACGTTCGCATCATCGAGGCTACGGCCAAGCATGCCGGGATCGACATGGCGAAGGTGTACGTGAACGTCGACAGGTACGGCAACACGTCATCCGCCTCGATTCCCATCGCTCTGAACGAGGCAATAGAAACCGGCAGGGTGAAGGAAGGCTCGACCGTGATGATGGTCGCCTTCGGGGCGGGCTTCACCTGGGCGTCGATGATCGTTCGCTTCTGAGCCCGTGGACATCGTACTTCTATTTCCCGGCCAGGGCTCACAGAAACCGGGAATGGGAAAGGACCTTGCGCAGGCCTTTCCCGTTGCGCGGTCAGTGTTCGGCGAAGTGGATGCAGCGATCGGCAGCGAGCTGAGCAAGCTTTGTTTCGAAGGCCCGGCCGACGAATTGACGCAAACGAGCAACGCGCAGCCCGCGCTTTTCGCTCACGGAGCCGCGGTGTGGGCGCTCACCAAGAACGCTCTGCAAGCGCACGTGCGGTGTGCCGCCGGCCATTCGCTCGGGGAGTTCACCGCTTACCACGCCGCGGACGCCCTCGGCCTGACGGGCGGAGCGAAGCTGGTCAGACGGCGGGGCGAGCTGATGCAAACCGCGGGCACGGCTCGGCCGGGAACGATGGCGGCGATCCTTGGCCAGATGAGCACTCCGATCACCGAGCTATGCGAGCGCGCCTCGCGGGAAGGCGCGATCGTCGTGCCCGCAAACTTCAACACTGACGAACAAACTGTGGTATCGGGCGAAATCGCGGGCGTGGAGCGCGTGATGGAGCTCGCGAAGGAGGCCGGCGCGAAGCGCGCGATCAGGCTGCCTGTCAGTGGCGCGTTCCATTCACCTCTGATGGAGCCGGCCGCCGTAGGACTGTCGGCCGCGTGCGCGAGCACCGCTTTTACCGATCCGGCTTTCCCCGTCTACTCGAACGTCACCGCGGCGCCATGCGGCGATGCGACCGGCGCCAAGGAGCTCCTCGTCCGCCAGCTCATGTCGCCGGTACGGTGGGCTCAGCAGATGAGAGCCATTGCCGCGAGCTATCCGAACGCGACATACGTCGAGATGGGCCCCGGTCAGGTGCTGCGCGGAATGATCACCCGCCTGGTTCCGGATGCTCAGTCGCTCTCCTGTGGAACGCCGGCGGAAGTTGAATCCCTGCTGGAGCTCGTGGCGTGATTCAGATCGATCTGACCGGAAAGAACGCTCTCGTAACGGGAAGCACGCGCGGGATCGGCCGCGCCATCGCCGAGATGTTCGTCTCGTGCGGCGCGAGAGTCGCCGTCGTGGGACGCGACCCCGGGAAAGCGGATGCAGCCGCCGAAGAGCTGGGAGGAAGCGCAAAAGGCTTCGCCTGCGACGTCAGTGATACCGCGATGGTATCGAAGCTCGTGGCCGACGTGGAAGCCGCGTTCGGGTCGATCGACATTCTCGTCAACAATGCAGGCATTACTCGCGACAACCTGGTGATGCGCCTCAAGGACGAAGACTGGGACGCGGTCCAGAACGCCAACCTGCGTGGGGCTTTCGCCGCGATCCGGGCCGCTTCGCGGGGAATGATGAAGCGCCGGTCCGGCCGCATCATCAACGTCGCGAGCATTGTCGGACTGATCGGCAACAAGGGCCAGGCGAATTATGCGGCGAGCAAGGCGGGCCTCATCGCCCTCACCAAAACGGTCGCCAGGGAGCTCGGCTCCCGGAACATTCTGGTCAACGCCGTTGCCCCGGGATTCATCGAGACCGAGATGACCGCCGCGATGACCACCGAGGCCCGCGATGCTCTCGGCAAACAGATTGCACTCGAAAGACTTGGGACCACCAGGGATGTTGCCGCCGCCGTCACGTTTCTCGCCTCGGACCTCGCCGCATACGTCACGGGACAGGTTTTCGTCGTGGATGGCGGCATGGTCATGTAACTTTCTGTCAGATATTCGCTTAGGTATATTTCAGGACACCCCATAAACACGAGGAAATCCAGCAAATGGCCGACAATTCGAACAAGGTCAAGGACATCATCGAGAAGGAGCTCGGCGTCGAGCGTGAGAAGCTGACCAACGAGGCGAGCTTCATCGAGGATCTCGGTGCGGACAGCCTGGACATCGTGGAGCTCGTGATGGAGTTCGAGAAGGAATTCAACATCGACATCCCGGACGAGGACGCCGAGAAGCTTCGCACCGTAGGAGATGCGCTGGGCTATCTGAACCAGAAGGTCGGGGCGTAAGTGAAGCGTAGGGTCGTCGTCACTGGCATGGGGGCCATCACCCCCGTAGGAAACGACGTGGCGACGACGTGGAAGGCGCTCATCGCGGGAAAGTCGGGCACGGCCCCGATCACCAAGTTCGACGCCACCAGTTTCCCGGTCCGGTTCGCCGCGGAGGTCAAGGGCTTCAATGCCCTGGATTTCATGGACCGCAAAGAGGCCAAGCGCGCGGATCACTACACTCAGTACGCTGTCGCGGCCGCGCGCCAGGCGATGACGGACGCCGGTCTCTCCAACGGCAGCAACGGGATGGATCCCGATCGCATCGGGGTCATCATCGGCAGCGGCATCGGCGGCCTCAAGAGCTTCGAGGAGCAGCACGATGTCTATCGGGAGCGCGGGGTGGGAAAGATTTCACCCTTCTTCATCCCGATGTTCATTGCCGACATCGCCGCCGGGATCGTCTCGATGCAGTTCAACGCAAAAGGGCCAAACTACGCAACGGTATCGGCTTGCGCGACCAGCGCTCATGCGATCGGTGATGCGTACAGAACCATTCAGTACGGCGATGCCGACGTCATGATCACCGGGGGCGCGGAGGCGACGGTGACGCCGATGGCTATCGGCGGCTTCGCCAACATGAAGGCGCTGTCGGAGCGGAACGACAGCCCGGAAAGCGCGTCGCGGCCATTCGACGCGACTCGAGACGGCTTCGTGATGGGCGAGGGATCCGGCATCGTCATCCTCGAGGAGCTCGAGCACGCGCTCCAGCGTGGGGCGCGCATCTACGCCGAAGTCGCCGGCTATGGCGCTACCGGCGATGCCTACCATCTCACAGCCCCGGCACCCGATGGTGAGGGAGCACAGCGCGCGATGAAACGGGCCCTGAAGGATGCGGGGCTGATGCCGCGTGACGTCCAGTACATCAACGCGCACGGCACCTCGACGCCCGCGAATGATTTCAACGAGACCCGCGCGATCCAGGCGGTTTTCGGAGAAGACGTGAAAAGCGTGAACGTCAGCTCGACGAAATCCGCAACCGGTCACATGCTCGGCGCCGCCGGAGCGGTGGAGTTCATCGTGAGCTCGCTCGTTGTCGGCAACGGAGTGATTCCGCCGACGATCAACTATCAGAATCCCGATCCGGAGCTCGATCTCAACTACACTCCGAACGTCTGCGTAGACCGCGAGGTAACCGCGGTCCTGAGCAACAGCTTCGGCTTTGGTGGCCACAACACCACCCTCGCCGTCAAGCGCTTCGAAAGCTGACACCGATGAAGCGGGAGGTCTCGCTGGACCTCGGGCGGGTCGGGGACAAGGATCTGAGATCGATCGGGGAGCGAGTGCTCGCCGGAACCCGGTTATCCGCCGACGACGCGCAGCTCCTCTTCACCACGCCGGATCTGCTCACCGTGGGGCTTTTCGCCGACTATGCCAATCGCCGGAAGCACGGCGATGTCGTGACGTTCGCGGCGAATCAGCACATCAATCCGACGAACGTGTGTTATCTGAGAAAGACCTGCGTCTTCTGCTCGTTCGCGCGGCTGCCGAAGGAAGAGGGCGCGTATCACTATACGCTCGACGAGGTGTACGCCGAGGCGAAGGCAGCCGACAACGGGCTGACCCGGGAGTTCCACATCGTCGGTGGGCTCGATATGAAAGCCGGCCTCCAGTACTACAGCGAGATGTTCAGGGGTCTCAAGGCGAGGCACCCGCAGGTGCACATCAAGGCCCTGACCGCCGTCGAGATCGCCCACATCGCACGCATCGACAAGCTGTCGGTGGAAGAGGTTCTCGTTGCCTTGCGCGAGGCAGGGCTCGACACGCTGCCGGGCGGAGGTGCCGAGGTCTTCGGACGTGGAGTAAGGATGGCGATCGCGGACAAGAAGCTCGCCGCCGAGGATTGGATCGAGGTTCACCGGACGGCGCACCGGCTGGGCATCCGCTCGAACTGCACCATGCTCTATGGCCACGTCGAGACGATCCAGGATCGCGTCGACCACCTCTCAATGCTCAGGGATCTTCAGGACGAGTCGGGCGGCTTCCTCGCCTACATTCCGCTGGCCTATCATCCCGACAACAACGAGCTGGGCATCGAGCTTGGGCGGCAGGGAACGGCGACCACCGGCTTCGACGATCTCCGCAATCTCGCCGTCGGGCGGCTCTTTCTCGACAACTTCGATCATATCAAGACGCACTGGATCATGGTCACGCCTTTCCTGTCCCAGGCGTCGCTCGACTTCGGCGTGAACGACCTCGAGGGCACCGTGGTGCGCGAGAAGATCTATCACGAGGCGGGGGCGCATACCGCCCAGGGCCTGAGCCTCGACGAGATCCTCGATCTGATAAGGTCAGCGGGAAAGATTCCGGCTGAGCGTGACTCCTTCTACAACGTTCTTCGGGTGTTCGACCGAGCCGAGGCTGTCGCAGCGTGATGAAAATCGGCCGCATCCCGTACATCAACTGCTATCCGGTCTATGGCGCGCTCGACCGCGGGCTCGTCGAGCTCGATGCGCAGCTCGTCGATGGTGTGCCGACCGACCTGAATCACCGGATGGCGCGCGGTGAGCTGGACATCAGTGTCGTTTCGGCTGTCGAATACGCGCGGGATTCCGGCCGGTATCTCCTGCTTCCCGACCTGGCGATCTCGTGTGACGGTCCCGTCCGAAGCGTGATGCTCTTCTCCAGCCGCCCCGCCTCTGAGCTGTCGCGCCGGAGCGTGGTGGTGAGCCGCAGCTCCATGACGAGCGTCGCCCTGCTCGAGCTGCTCTTCGATCATGTCTGGCACGCGCACCCCCGGTTCGTTCCCGGCGACGCCGAGCTGAGCGATGTCATCACCGATGATGCGGCAGAGGTCGACGCGCGCCTCGTCATCGGCGATGCAGCGCTGGTGCTCGGTTCGCGTCATCGCGGTCGCTATCCATATGCCTACGACCTGGGCGAGGTGTGGAAGGAGTGGACAGGGCAGCCGTTCGTGTTCGCCGTTTGGGTCGCTCAGCGGACTACCGACATCAAGAAGGCTCTCACGGCCCATTCGGCGCTGATCGAGTCGCGAAACTGGGGCCTTCGTAATCTGCCGGATCTCGCGCGGCAGGCCCGTGAGGCAACCGGCGTCGAGGAAGGGGTTTGCCGCGAATATCTGTCCGGTCTCGACTACGGGCTGTCGTATCCTCACCTTGCCGGCCTGACCGAATTCTACCGCCGTCTGGTCGAGCGCGGCCGGATCCCCAACGGTACTCTCACTTTTCTACCGGCAGCATGAGCGAAGCGCGCGATCTTCTCGATTTCTACACCAACGCCCCGTTACTGGAGCTTGGCGCTGAGGCCGATCGCGTTCGCCAGGCGCTGCACCCCGGCAATACCGTCACCTATATCATCGATCGGAACATCAACTACACGAACGTCTGCGTCGCCGACTGCGGCTTCTGCGCTTTCGCTCGCCGGCCGAAGCATGGCGAGGGTTACACCCTGTCCTTCGAGCAGATCGGCGCGAAGATCGACGAGGCGAAAGCTCTGGGCGGCGTCCAGATTCTCATTCAGGGAGGCCACAACCCGTACATTCCGTTCGAGTGGTACCTCGACCTGATGCGTTACATCAAGCGAAACCACCCGATTCACATCCACGGGTTCAGCCCGAGTGAAGTTGATTTCTTCGCCAAGCTGTTCCGGATGGAGGCGCTGGACGTCATTCGCGAGCTGCGGAAGGCCGGACTTGATTCGATTCCCGGCGGCGGGGGCGAGATTCTCGTCCAGCGCGTCCGCGACATAGTGGCACCGAAGAAAGCGGGCGCCGATCGCTGGCTGGAGATCATGGAGCTGGCGCACAACGAGGGCATGAAGACTTCGGTGACGATGATGTATGGTCTGGGCGAGAGACTCGCCGAGCGCCTCGAGCACCTCCAGCGGGTAAAGGAAGTCCAGGCGCGCACGGGCGGGTTTACGGCTTTCATCTGCTGGCCCCTGCAGCCGGAGAATACGCCGACGATGTCGCATCAGCCGAAAACAGGCGCGACCGAGTATCTGCGAACGGTCGCCTTCGCGCGCATCGTCCTCGACAACGTGCCGAACCTTCAGTCGAGCTGGGTGACGATGGGCATGAAGATCGGACAGATCGCGCTCCGCTTCGGGTGCAACGACTTCGGATCGCTGATGATCGAGGAAAACGTCGTGTCGGCCGCGAACACCACCAACCGGACGACGACCGAAGAAATGGAGCGTCTGATTCGCGATGCCGGGTTCACCCCGGCGCGTCGAAGACAGGATTACTCGCTGCTCGGGTCTGAGGTGGCCGCGCGAGCAGATGCCGCGTGAGGCAAGACCAGCCTCTCCGGGAGTCGGACCAGGCGTAGATCATCGGGTAGGCATCGGATACGATTCACATCGCTTCGCCCCCGGCCGTCCACTCATCCTTGGCGGAGTACGCATTAAGTCCGACGTCGGCCTGGCCGGTCACTCCGACGCTGATGCGATCTCTCATGCGGTAACCGACGCGATTCTCGGCGCGTCAGGGCTCGGCGATATCGGCGAGATGTTCCCTGACACGGATCCGGCGAACAAGGACCGTGATTCCATCGAGATGCTCGAGGCGGCGGTAATGCGAATCTCGGGAGCGGGATACGTCGTAGGGAACGTCGACGTGACCGTCATCGCGGAAATCCCCAGGCTCGCGCCCGAGCGGGAGCGAATCAAGTCGCGCCTCGCGACCGCGCTCGGTGTCGATTCGTCAGCGGTAAGCGTCAAGGGTAAGAGCAACGAGGGAATGGGCTGGATCGGCCGCCGTGAAGGCCTCGCTTGCATCGCCGTCGCGACCCTGATCGGAAAGAGAACGTAGATGCTCGACACGATCATTAACTGGCTTGGCAATCTCCCGATCGGCACCCTGTACGTGGCGATCGCCGGCCTGTCCGCATTCGAGAATTTCTTTCCGCCGTTCCCGTCCGACGGCGTGATCGCTTTCGGAAGCTTCCTCGCGTCGCGCGCCGAGGGCTCACCGCTCATCGTTTTCCTCCTCGGGTGGTTCGGCAACGTGGCGGGCGCGATGGTGACCTACACTCTCGCACGGCGCTTCGGATCCGACATGATCCTCAAGCGGCTGGAGAAATACGTGGGGCCGACGGCGGAGAACCGGATGATGGACCTGATCGACCGGTACGGTTTCGGGGGGCTGTTCGTGAGCCGCTTTCTTCCGGGTGTACGGGCGATCGTTCCGCCGTTCGCGGGGGCCATGCGCCTCCCCAGCTGGAAGGTCTTTCTCGCGATCGCCAGCGCGTCCGCCGTCTGGTTCGGGATCATCACGTTCCTGGCGTTCCGCGCGGGTGACAACTGGGAGCTCCTCCAGTATTACCTGATGCGCTCCGGCCAATGGGCTGGGGTGATCTCCGGGACGCTCGTCGCGCTGATCGTGGGAATCTGGCTCCTCCGGCGACGGAAGAGGCAGATGCTTGAGTAGGATCGCGCTGGACGACTCAGTCGCGCGGTCTTTTTTCATTGAACGGTTCGACGATTTTCTCGCGCTCGAGCAGGGCGCCTCCGTAGAAACCAGCAGGGCCTACAAGCTGGATATCGAGCGGTTCGTGACGTACGAGAGCGTGAAGGGGGCGATGTCGCCCGGAGAAGTCGGCTCACGCTCCCTTCGCGAGTACATCTACCACCTGAAGGATCTCGGCCTCGCGCCCGCGTCGATCAGGCGGAACATCTCCGCCGTCAGGACCTACTTCAGGTTTCTCCTCGGCGAGGGTCACGTCGTGCGGGATCCGAGCGAGCGCCTGGAGACGCCGAAGCGATGGCGTACCCTGCCTGAAGTGCTGACCGTCGACGAAGTCGAGCGGCTGATCGCGGCTCCCTCGCTCGACGAGCGTCTCGCTTTCCGGGATCGCGCAATGCTCGAGGTCGCATACGGGGCGGGGCTCCGGGTGTCGGAGTGGATATCACTTGGCGTTCGCGACGTGATGCTGCAGGACCATCTCGTCCGCGTGTTCGGGAAAGGTTCGAAGGAGCGCCTCGTGCCGATCGGTCGCCGCGCGATCGGAGCGATTGCGACCTACCTTCGCGAGCTC